>JAUYTH010000190.1 GCA_030695165.1 Bacteroidales bacterium | reverse complement strand
GACTCTAAAGCGGGTTTCCATAGTTGATCCAGCAAATTGTAAACAGCTGCCGGAGTTTTTGCCATCCTGCTCTCGAGTTGATAGTCTGCAAAGCTTTCAAAACCTAAAATATTTGCCCTTTTAAGGCGAAGATCTACAAGTTTCTTTATTACCTCTTTGTTATCAAACTCATTATTGTTGTTACACCTGTTAAGGTATGCATTAAGAATCTCTTTTCTTAGCTCTCTCTTTTGTGACTGCTGTAGAAATGGAATTACACTAGGGTTATCTAAACCAAATACCCATTTACCTGCATTTGCCGAATCTTTCTCTCCTCTTTTTAAAGCAGCTGCCTTTAGAGATTCCGATAAACCGGCAAGGTTCTCTTCATTATCGATTATAAGTTTATAACCATTTGTCTCGGCAAGAAGATTCTGCCCGAATGCAAGCTGAAGTGATGAGATCTCTGCGTTAATCTTCTTAAGCTCCTCTTTCTTTGTTTCATCAAGCTCTGCACCGTTTCTTACAAAGCCTTTATACATCTCTGTAAGTAGTCTCAACTGGTCGGCATCAAGAGTCAAAGAGTCCTTTCTGTCATAAACTGCTTTAACTCTTAAGAACAACCCTGTGTTGAGGCTGATTTCGTTAAAGTGTTTACTGGTAAGAGGAGATAACTCTTTAGCAAGTGAGAGCACCTCAGGGGATGCATTCACAGAGTTAAGACTTGAGAAAACAGGTGAAATCTTGTCCAGAAGCGCACCAGCGTTATCATAAGCTATTATTGTGTTCTCAAATGTTGGCTCTTCGGTGTTGTTGATCAGAGCATCAATCTCTGCTTTATGTTGCGCCATTGCCTCCAGATATGCAGGCATATAGTGCTCTGTTCTAATACTTTCAAACGGGGGAATTCCAAAAGGAGTATTCCACTCTATTAGTAGAGGATTCTCTGTGGATTCTTTCTTAGAACAGGATCCAAGAACTATTCCGGCAGCAAGTGCCATAAAAAAGAGTTTTTTCATATATTAAAGTTTTGAGTTTATCCAAGGTAGGATTTAAGGAGTTTGCTCCTTGCACTGTGACGGAGTCTTCTGATAGCCTTCTCTTTAATCTGGCGCACTCTCTCTCTTGTCAGACCAAAAAATTCACCTATCTCTTCCAGTGTCATTTCGCTTGTTCCAATTCCGAAAAAGTACTTTACTATATCCCTCTCACGTTCTGTAAGAGTAGATAGTGCTCTCTCTATCTCTTTGTTAAGCGACTCGTTAACAAGACCTCTGTCTGCATTAGGTGAGTCATTGTTAACCAATACATCCAAAAGATTGTTGTCCTCTCCGTCTACAAAGGGAGCATCTACAGAGACGTGTCTGCCTGAGACTCTTAAAGTGTCTGCAATTTTCTCCTTAGGTATGTCTAATATCTCCGAAAGTTCTTCGGGCGAAGGCATCCGTTCATTCTCCTGTTCAAATTTTGAGAGAGCTTTATTAATCTTATTTAAAGAACCAACCTGATTCAATGGTAGTCTCACAATTCTAGATTGCTCTGCAAGAGCCTGTAAAATAGACTGTCTGATCCACCATACGGCGTATGAGATAAACTTAAAGCCTCTGGTTTCGTCAAATTTCTCAGCCGCTTTGATTAGTCCGAGATTTCCTTCGTTAATCAGATCGGGAAGACTAAGACCTTGGTTTTGGTACTGTTTTGCTACAGAGACAACAAATCTCAAGTTAGCTCTTGTTAATTTCTCAAGTGCTTCCTGATCTCCTTTTCTGATTCTCTGAGCTAATTCAACCTCATCTTCTACTGTTATAAGTTCCTCTCTTCCAATCTCTTGAAGATATTTATCAAGAGATGCGCTCTCTCTGTTGGTAATGGATTTAGTTATCTTAAGCTGTCTCATTTATAAAAAGGTAATATCTGGCAAAGCTAATAAAAATAAACAGATGCTACAAAAAATCAGAGCCCCATACCATAGTATACAACCTTGCCGTCTGGGTATACTCCTTCTATCAGTAAAGACCTTCTGCTTCTCTGAATTACAGATTGCAAATCCTGTACACTCTCCAGAGCTATCTGGTTAATGTATGTAATTATAAAACCCTGCTTTATACCTGCATCCATAAACTTACCTTCTGACACCGAAACAACCTCAACACCCGATTTTATCTCTAGTCTCTCAAGTTTATCCTTTGGAGCATTTTTTAGCTCAGCACCATATAATTTAAGTACACCGGTTTTATTATCTCCAACCATTGCAATCTGGTCATCGCTTGCTTCTAATACAACTGATATCTCTTTTTGTTTACCGTCTCTTAAAATTTCTACCGATATCTTATCTTTTGGTCTGAATTTAGATATCTGCTCCTGTACAGCCGGAGATGAATTAACCTCTACTCCGTTTATAGAAAGAAGCACATCTGCACTTTTAATGCCGGCTTTGTCTGCTGCTCCGCCCTTGATTACCTCTGCAATGTACACCCCTTTTGTATCCTTTAAACCCTTCTCTCTTGCAAGGTTTCCGTCTATATTCTGCATTGATATTCCCATAAGTGCTCTCTGAACACTTCCAAATTTCATAATATCCTCTACAATTTTTTTAACAATTGTAACCGGGACTGCAAAGGAGTATCCGGTAAAGGCTCCGGTCTTTGAAGCTATAGCAGTGTTTATTCCAATGAGCTCTCCTTTAGTGTTAATGAGAGCACCTCCGCTGTTGCCTGAGTTGACTGCAGCATCTGTCTGTATAAATGCCTCAATCTTAAAACTGCCATCCATTGATGGAATACTTCTTGCTTTTGCACTAACTATTCCGGCAGTAATAGTAGATCTCAGGTTATATGGGTTGCCGATTGCAAGAACCCACTCACCAAGACGAAGGGCGTCAGAATCTCCGAATCTCAAAAACGGAAGATTGTTGGCCTCAATCTTAAGAAGTGCTATATCTGTAGCAGAGTCGCTGCTAATCAGTTTTGCCTTGAAAGATTGGTTATTCTCAAGGGTTACTTCAATATCATCGGCACCCTCCACAACGTGATTATTTGTCACAATATATCCGTCACCGGAAACAATTACCCCGGAGCCCGCACCTACCTGCTCTCTTGGCATCTGCTGCTGACCATACCCAAAGAAAAAATCAAAAAGTGAGTATGGCTGGTTTGTCCCTTTTATTACAACCTTGACGTGAACCACAGCTTTTACTGCGCTCTCGGCAGCAAATGTAAAATCCGGAAACTCCGGCTCTGATAAATTGGTTTTTTTGATTAGAGTATTATCCTGTGGATATGAATAAGAGGAGGTTTTATCTCCACTTAATGTAACTACTGCAAAGGATGTTAATCCGCTGATTAAAACAGTTAAAAACAAATAGATAAT
>JAUYTH010000185.1 GCA_030695165.1 Bacteroidales bacterium | reverse complement strand
TGACCTATATGTAGATAACCATTAGGTTCCGGCGGGAATCTGGTAAGTATAGATTTATGTCTGCCCGATGCAAGATCGGCCTCTACTATCTCTTCAAGAAAATTGAGGCTCCTCTCAGGTGCACTCTCTTTTAGTCTCTCTTCCATTCTTCTTTTTATTTAACCGGCAAATATAATATTTCTTGAGTTCATTTTTATAACTTTGCCCAATATTGGCAATAATTAAAAACCAGCAAATCACACAATGGTGCAATCAATGACCGGTTATGGAAAAGCAGAGTGTATCTGCGGCCAGGATAAAATAATAATAGAGATAAGGTCCGTAAATGGAAAGGGGGCAGATATATCCCTTAAGACTCAAATAATCCCAAGGGAAAAAGAGATTGAGATTAGGCAGATAATAACAAAGGAGCTCTCCAGAGGCAACATAGATCTCTTCGCCTCAATAGAGAGCGCACCCACAAGCAACTCCAGGTCTGTTAACAGAGATCTTTTCAACTCATACTTTGACCAGATTGAGACTCTCTTTGCCGCCCGCGGCCAAAAGGGAGATCCCTCTCAAATAGCATCAGCAATACTCAAACTGCCAGATATTTTTGACAGTAATAAGAAAGAGGTAGATGAGACTCTTCAGGCAGAGAGCTGGGAAAAAATAAAAGAGGCCATATCTGAAGCTGTAAAACAGCTAAAAATGTTTCGCACAGAGGAGGGTAGAAAGCTTGAGGAGGAGATTCGTTCAAGGGTAGATTTTATTTTGGACCATCTAAAAGGGGCAGAGTTTTATGAAGCTGAGAGAATAGATAGTGTAAAAGAGAGACTTAAATCTAAGATAGAAGAGTTTATTCCCGCAAGTGACAACAACCGTTTTGAACAAGAGCTCATCTATTACCTGGAGAAGCTGGATATTACAGAGGAGAAGGTTCGGCTCAGGCAGCACTGTAAATATTTTATTGACACATTAGGGGCAGAGGAGTATCCCGGAAAAAAACTTGGATTTATCGCACAGGAGATGGGTCGGGAGATAAATACCCTGGGGTCGAAAGCAAATCACTCCCAAATTCAGATGTTGGTGGTGCAGATGAAAGATGAACTTGAAAAAATAAAAGAGCAGACCTTGAACCTTGTTTAACATAGTACCGTAAGCTATTAAATAAACTGTTTTCCAGATCTTTGTAATTTTGAAAAATGCCTTTTTTTTCTGTTTTTTTTGATATAGATCTCTTGCAATTTGAAATATTTTTAAAAAAAATTTAAAAAAACTGCAACTTTTTAAAGGGTGACCTCGTCTATTAGGCAGAAAAACCTTTTAAAATTACAATATCATTATGAAAACAAAAATCTTTTTCCTGCTTGCAGCCATTTTAACAATCTCTTTTAATGCCGAGGCAAAAAATTCTGCCTCATCGGACCTGAGCAATCCGAAAATGGGCGCCACCGCTTTGGTGCAGCGTGCTTTGAAACAAATCTCCGTAAACTACCCTAAGAGTGACAATCAAATGAACGCTTTTTACAAAGAGCGTCTAACCAAGAACAGTGATTGTCTCTCTGTAAATGAAGCAATACTTGATATTAATAAAGCATCATACTTAACTGCAAAATCAGATCAGGTTGCAGTAAGGGATGCACGTGGGAATTGCGACACTAAACTGATGGATCAGTTTATGATTAAACTTCAGGGCGGTCCCATAACATCACTTCAGTTAGATGTTATTAAGTACCCGTTTCTTGGAAGTGATATCTACAACATAGGTGAAAACTACGATTTTGAATACTCTAAACCAACCGAAATAGCCGGCAAGAAGTTCTATGTGGTTAATTTCAACCAGAAGTATGCAGATGGAGAGATGCTCTTTAGAGGCAAACTATACATTGAATCACAATCTCTTGCAATTGCCAAGGTAGAGTACTCAATGAACGTGGAGAAGAGAGGCTGGGCCTATGCAAGATTTTTCAAGAGCAGGCCTAAACATTCAGATGTAAAGATGGTCTCTGCAGACTATGTTGTTAACTACAGAGAGTATGACAGCAAATGGTATTTCGACTACTCAACCTCAAATGTAACTTTCAATATCCTCAATAAACTTGAGAGTACATACGATGTTTACAACATTAATTCACAACTTGCAGTTACCAATCTTGTAGCAGAGGGATTCACAATTGACAAGAAAGATATGCTGAAATCTACAGATATTCTTGCAGATAAGATCGGAGATTACAAGATTGCCTCTGAGTGGGATGTCTACAACCTAATAATGCTACTGGCAATTAACTACTAATAACTTCAGGAAAAAGTCCTTACCAGCAAAAAACAATAAATAAATTTTGGTTAGTTTAATTTAAGTAATGGTTGGTAGGCAAAGAGGATGACTAATAAGCAATTAGTCATCCTCTCTTTTTTTATAGCTGTTAACTCTGTCTGCACGGAAAATCCTCCCCACCTACGGCGGGTCCCCTCCCTCTTCGGGAGCCAATGTTTTCCTTTGCTGACAGAGTTAACAGCTAATAATTTTTGGCCGGCCAGACCACTTATTAGTCATCTTTATTGTCTACTACTTACTTAAAAGTGTTTTTCGCCAGAAGGCATTAATCGCCTCTTCTGAGTGGGTACCTTGATAACCTCTGTAGCCGTGCATCGCACCGGGGTATATCATCAGTTCAAACTGTTTACCCGCTTTCTGCAATGCATCTACTAGCTGGAGAGTG
>JAUYTH010000183.1 GCA_030695165.1 Bacteroidales bacterium | reverse complement strand
GCTTCCGGAACTATCGTCACCCCTATCGCTATCACTAAAATTGTAGATCTTAACTTCGGTAATATAGCCGTTAGCGCAATAGGTGGAACAGTTATACTAGCCCCTGCAGGAACACGTACCATTACAGGCGGAGTTACATTGCCTGCTAATACCGGTACAGTTACTGCTGCAGAATTTAATGTTACAGGTCAGTCCGGATATACCTACTCTATCACTTTGCCAACCACTCCTACTACAGTAGCTTCAGGAGCAAATAGTATGACAGTAGACGCTTTCACAAGTACTCCATCTTCTACAGGCACTCTTACAGGTGGTGCAGAGACCATTAAAGTAGGTGCTACAATCAATGTTAACGGAAACCAGGCTGCAGGAACATATACATCTGCAACTCCATTCACCGTTACCGTGAACTATAACTAAGGGAGCCGACACCAATTGTGAAATTTATTTAATCTGTTAAAAACGTTGAGATTAAAGATTTTTTTTACCTTTGTAAAAATTTGAATTCAGCATTGAGAATATAGTTGTTAATCAAGCGCTTTTGTTTGAATTTAAAAGAGAGTTTGGTTGAACTTAATACAATAAAGTAGTAGTCTATCAGGGCCTTAAAGTATTTGAACAAAAATTATAAATGATTGTTTAGTACTAACTCTTTTTTGAAAAGACATTTTCCACCAACAATTCAGAAATTGTAAAAACATTAACAGAAAACAATTTTTCAACATGAAAATGAAACATATTTATTTGACAATTATTCTTTTGGGGCTTTCCTCAGGAGTATTCGCACAACAACTGATTCTCAACGCAGAATCGGGGAACAGCGCAATTGAAATTGGCAATTGCTGGCGCTTTCTAGATTACGAGCAATATACATCCTCTGGTTCGGAGGTTATCTCCGGATCGTACTCTCTTAAAACTCAGATGATTTCAAACAGCTCCAATGTAAATGACACCTACATTAAGACACCTTGGATGAAGGTGGGCTCAGGAAATATCACATTCAAGGCAAGACTTGGAAGTGGAACAGACCCAATATCAAGAGGGGTAAGGGTGTCATATATCCCTTACAACGCATCATCACCCGGCACATCTTTTGAGGGTACTCTGGTTACTTTTTATTCATATGACTTTGTTGTTACAAACAACAGTGTCGTAAATTTTATCGTCCCAATCCCTGTGGCAATTGCCAATTCAACATCTCTTTACAAAATAATGGTAAGTTATTTGGGGCAGGGGGGTAACGGAAGAGTATTATCTGATGACTATGTTTTTCCCGGCACATACTGGTCAAACCCGTCCAACTCTTGTAACCCGTTACCAGTGAATGTTCCAACCGATACAGATGGAGATGGAGTTCCGGACACACAGGACGAATATCCGAATGACCCTTACCGCTCACATAACAGCTACTATCCGGGGCTATCACAGTTTGGTTCTCTGGCGTTTGAAGATAACTGGCCTGCCAAGGGGGACTATGACTTTAATGACCTGGTGGTTGGTTATAACTTTAACACTGTTACCAACGGATCTGGAAATGTTGTTGAGCTTATTAGTACATTTATGCTTAGAGCATCGGGAGCCATTTACAACAATGGACTGGCATACCAGCTTGATGGGATTGCACCTAACAAGGTGTCAAAAGTTGCCGGCAACACCCCTGGGTCATTTACTATGGCCTCAAATGGTGCGGAGTCGGGACAAACATATGCAAACATTGTTGTTTTTGACAACTTCTTTAACCTGATGTCAAAACCGGGAGTTGGTATAGGCATAAACACAGAGCGTCTGGCTCCTTACATTATGCCTCAGAGCAAACAGGTGGTAACAACTTTTATAAACAATGGGGTTAATCCTGCCGGAGGAACACTTACGCTTGCAGAGCTAAATCCCGCTCTTTTCAATATGTATATGATTATTAACCGGGAGAGAGGTAAAGAGGTACATCTTCCAAATAGATATCCATCTTCACTTGCCAGCACAGGGCTCTTTGGGACAAAAGACGACAGTTCAAATCCGGCTACCGGGAGGTACTACAAGAGTGCAAATAATCTTCCCTGGGCAGTAGATATAATCCAGGGATTTGACTACCCTATTGAAAAAGTATCAATTGATCTTGGACATTTGCATTTTACGGAGTGGGCTGTCTCCGGCGGAGTTCAATTCCCGGATTGGTATATGAATCTGCCTGGTTACAGAGATGCCTCTAAGATCTATTAACGGAGTCGGTAATTTTAAAAACGGAAAAGATGAAAACAAAAAACATAACTCTAATCATACTTATCTCAACACTTGGTCTTTTGTCTTGTATTAAGCAAAACCTTCCGGATCCAGGAACGACTCCCGAAGATAAAACCAAGCTGGCCGATGCCAAGGTTCCGGATAGTTTTAACTGGTCTACAAGTAAAAATGTAGAGGTCTCAATTACCGGACTTCCAACAGTTGTTCCGGTGAAGAACACTCTTACAATAACACTTCCTGACGGCAGTAAGCTATATAATGTTTATCACGATATGAGCACAAACCTTAAACTCACTCTTGTGGTTCCATCAACTGTAACGCAGCTCAAACTTAAGTTTGGTGCGTACGACGAAACGCTTAATATTTTGAATAATAAAGCAGAGTTCTCCTTTATCCCTGTAGTAACTTACGGGGATGGGATGTAGATCCTTCTTAGATATATAACAGGGCTGTCAGGTATGGATCTGGCAGCCCTTTTTTTGCAATTAAAATTAACTGTTGAGATATAGGCTTAATTGTTCTGGGGCTTCATTTGTATTAACAACCATTTTAGGCTACTTTTGTCATATAGAAGAAATAATCTACATTGATTATCAGTCAATGGGTTAAGCACTTAGGTGCTTAATAATTACTAATAAAATAATATGACAATTTGCCCACTGTGTCTTAACAAAAAGTCTTTCACAATAATTGAGGGGAAGAATAGGATAACTTACAAGAGATGTGAAGTTTGTAAGCTGATATTTATTGATTCCTGCTTTCTGCCTTCCTCAACAGATGAGAAAAAAAGATACTTGACTCACAAAAACGGGATTCAGCAGAAAGGGTATGTAGATTTCCTTATGCAGGCCATTGAGCCGGCATTACCATACATAAATACAGAGATGCAGGGTCTCGATTTTGGTTGTGGGCCAAATCCGACACTAAGTGAAATGTTAGGTCAAATGGGTTATTCTTGCTCCAATTATGACCCATTCTTTTTCCCTACGCTTCCGGATAAAAAATATGATTTTATATTTGCTACTGAGTGTTTTGAGCACTTTTTCTTCCCTGCAAAAGAGATTGTGCGCATTAAAAACCTTTTGAATCCAGGTGGGATTTTAATTGTTATGACTGAAACGTGGAAAACGACAGAAAGGTTTGTCAATTGGCACTATGTAAAAGACCCGACTCACGTCTGTTTTTTTCACGACCACTCATTTAAATATCTTGCAGATAAGTTTAAATTCAAGCAAATAGAGAGTAATAGCGAGAGAGTCTTTATGTTTAAATTGAATGCTTCCGAATAATAAGAGATGGATCGTCTTACGCTTTTCGCGGGTTTAATTATTTATTGGTAAGGTAAAAGATAAACACTGCTAGTTATAGACTTATCTGCGCTTTGCAAAATAATCCGAGAGGTTTGCATAGAAATACAGCAAATTGCAAATTCCATTATTCCATAATTGGAAAACTGCCTTTTGGTTCTTACAATATACCATATAGTTACCTCAAACTCTGGCAAAGCTGTCTGCTGGGCAGGATTTTCCAGGTTATCTTAACTGTTTCCTCACAAATTTATTTTTTCTTGCGAGAGCCTTTCAAAAAAATCTTCTCTTCGCCATCAAGCTTGCGTTGCAATTTCTTTACATCTTCTGCTGGAGGAAGATTTTCTGGTACGATTCCTCGTTTTGTTAACATATCTCTGACAGCAAGATTGTTATCTATATGTTCTTTTCCAATTATCGATTGTCCTCTTAGATCTTTGTTTTGAACATTTAGCCCTGTCATTTCTGCAGCTAAGTCTTTTGCTTTAATACTTATTGTGGGTAGAAAATCGGCAACAGGGCGATTATCAGGTATATCAAATTTTCGTTTTAATGTTTTAGTGTTTAATCCGAACAATGCTTGATCACCGTTGCTTCTAATTACTGCAAATCCCTGACTGTCTACTCCTCGCTCAAATAGAATTCCTGAAAGTTGTTTCTCTGTTTGACTTAATTTTTCACGAGCTTTTACACGTTCAAATTCCAATATGCGGGCCTCAACTAATTCTGCCCTACGAGTTTGTACTGCAAAATAATTTTGGGCAAATGCAATTTCTTCTTTTCGGCTATCACCGTTTTGAGCAATTAGATAACAGGCATACCTTGTTAAGGCAATGTCTTCTAGGGGTCTTTCGGCCTTAGAACCAATCTCGACCATTTTCCTGACGTCAGGAAAATGGTTTTCTATGAGCTCTCCTGCAGTTCTGCAAGCATCCTTTGCCTTAATAATCACTTTATCAAAGTTTTCCCATTTACTATATCCTAATAATTCTTGTAATTCGCGCGCACTCCAGCACTCAATGCCTTCTAATTCTGAAGCTGCTGCTTCAAATTGAGAAAACAAATTTTTAATTTCATCCGACTTCATAAGGCTTTGTTTTAAGACTTAAATTTATTGAAAATTTTGGGAAATAATTTGTGTAAGTCAATTTAATTATCAATATTTTAATTAAATAGGAATTATTTTCTTCTCTGATTAGCTTTTATTCTTATTTTGATGCACCGAGTAATACTCGGTAGTTTACAGGTCATCCAGTTCTCCAGATTTATAAATTTTCCTAATAAGTGTAACCCTATGGTGTCAGCATTTATTCTTTGAATATTTTATTTTAAAGTTAGGACTAAATGGTCTTGTGTGGGAATCAAATTACTGATAGTTCACATAACCGGAAAGGTACATTGACATTCCTCCTTTCCCTACGGTCCAATCGCCTAATACGGTCTCTCTTCTTAGGAGACCATTCTTACTGAACATTTTTGCATAGATGAAAAACTGATCTTTATTGGTTTCATCCAACGACATTAGAGTAACGGCAATTTGTTGTCCCTGTTTGAACTGAATGTCATTCTTAGTAAGATCGATGTTTGCCCATCCTTTTATTTCAGTTACATTAAAAATTATATCACTGTTAACGATGATATCTTTAGGCAAACCGTTCTCTACACTATAAAATATTGCCCTCATTTTAATGTTGTCGTATTTGTTAACAGCAACAAATATATGAAGGGCACTAATTCTGCAATAGTTCTCAATATTTAAAACTGTTCCGATTTCTCTCCCGATAAGATTATTGTTAGTCAGTTCTTTATTTGTAAAAAGAGGAATAAATAGAGTCTTTGTGCCACCATTTGTTATCCCAATTTTAATTTCCTTGGCTCGTTTAGAAGAGATTGTTGCTTCACTTAACGGAATTGGATATGCTTTCATATAAATGTTCAAATCATTTTTCCAATCTCTAACTGAAAAGGATTTTGGTTTATATCCAAGGCACGTAATTATTAGGGAATCATTGACTTCTATTCCTTGATCAGATAAATTGAATTTCCCATACTCATTGCTTACTACTCCAATGTTTTTGTTTTGAACTTTTACAATTGCATAGGGAATAGCAATGGTTGAGTTTTCTTCATAAACATTTCCTTTAAAGGAGTTCTGAGAAATAGCAAAATTTGAAATGCCGAGTAGAATAACAATAAAAAATGGAATTTTTTTCATAATGCATTAATATTGAATAAATAATAAGGAACTATAGATGTAAATAAGAGAATGTTCGATAATTGAGCGTTGTTGTATAATTGAAAAAACTCAATATCTTAAGTAAAACAACAATAATGCCGTATTTGTCTATTAAACAGATAGCATATAAAGAGGCAGATAAAGCAAAAAAGAAAAGACCACTATTGAGCGAGCTTGGGTTGATTGGGTTTGGGATTACTCCGCTTCGCGTCGTGATCCCTTATTGGGGGGCCTAAAAACAATAAAAGCCTCGGCCTATGGCCGATAAAAGCAAAAAATAAACCGCCTTCAAGCTAGCTTGGGCGGATGGTTTAGGGGATTACCTCACTTCGTTCGGTGATCCCCGAGTGGGGGTGCCTAAAAACAATAAAAGCCTCGGCCTATGGCCGATAAAAGCAAAAAATAAACCGCCTTCAAGCTAGCTTGGGCGGTTTTCTTTTTTTGCTTTTCCCCTTTGGGGTTGGCTTTTATTGTTTTGGCGGTGAGGGGGGGATTCGAACCCCCGGAACCCTTACGAGTTCGGCAGTTTAGCAAACTGCTGGTTTCAGCCACTCACCCACCTCACCAAAACCCTGCGTTTTAGAGCAGGGAGTGCAAAGATACAAATTCTTTTTAATCTGCAAATACTACTTTTGCGGCTTGGCTATGTTTTCGCGCATTTCTGTATCTGCCTGTATGTTGCGGAATTTATAGTAGTCCATAATTCCCATATTGCCGCTGCGGAATGCCTCTGCCATTGCAAGAGGGATCTGAGCTTCTGCTTCGATTACTTTGGCGCGTGCCTCTTGTGCCTTGGCCTTCATCTCCTGTTCAAGAGCGACTGCCATTGCGCGTTTCTCCTCTGCACGGGCCTGAGCAATGTTTTTATCTGCATTGGCCTGATCCATTTGAAGGGCGGCTCCGATATTTTTTCCGATGTCTATATCGGCGATGTCAATTGAGAGAATCTCAAATGCCGTTCCGGCATCAAGTCCTTTATTAAGAACAACTTTTGAAATCGAGTCCGGGTTCTCCAGAACAGATTTGTGACTTTCTGCAGATCCGATGCTGGATACGATTCCTTCACCAACGCGGGCCAGAACGGTCTCTTCTCCTGCTCCTCCAACCAGTTGTTTGATGTTTGCACGAACCGTTACCCTTGCTTTTGCTATTAGCTGAATACCATCCTTTGCAACGGCTGTTACTGGAGGGGTATTAATAACTTTAGGATTAACCGACATCTGCACAGCTTCAAAAACATCACGACCGGCAAGGTCAATGGCAGCGGCCATCTTGAAGTTGAGGGCAATATTTGCCTTATCTGCAGAGATAAGTGCATTAACAACTTTAGAGACATTTCCTTTGGCCAGGAAGTGAGCCTCCAGTTCATTTGCGTTTAGCTGAAGACCGGCTTTGGTTCCGGTTATCATTGCCATGACGATTGTTCCGGGAGGAACCTTTCTCCATCTCATCAATATGAGCTGAAGCAGAGAGATTTTAACTCCGGAGATTAGTGCCTGAAACCATAGGGTTACAGGAAAAAACCACAAAAGGATTGTAAGTCCCACGAGGGATATACCTATCCAAACAAGAAATACGGTAATACTTTCCATAATTTTTATATCTGTTTTACAATAATTTTACTATCCTCAATACGCGTTATCTCAATTTGAGTGCCACTATTTATTATCCCCTCCTGCGAGAGAACCTCTGTATCTATATTTGTGAAACGGGCTTTACCCATTGGTGAAAGGCGGCTTAATGTAACCCCTTTTGCCCCCGGCTCAAGACCCTTATCGGAGGGGTTGGTGTCTACTTTTGAGCTTATGCTATCTTTAAGGGTGAGTCTCTTCCAGGTTCCCGACCGGAGTATCAACCAGGTAAATATAGAAAGCGAAATAATTACCCCTCCCAGAACCAAAAGCCCGGTTACCTGACCAAACTCTGTGAATGAGAGAATAATAGCCCCAACTATTGAAATAAGGCCAAGAATCCCGGCAAATCCAAACCCGGGAATGATAAGAAGCTCTATTGCTATTAGCAAAATCCCTAATAAAATTAGGGTTATAATCAGTGTCATATGGTGTGATTATTTAGTTTCATTTTTTTTAATCTCCTCAATTGTAACACCCTCTGCGCCTATCTCTTTAAGAAGAAGTACAATTTTATCCAAC
>JAUYTH010000181.1 GCA_030695165.1 Bacteroidales bacterium | reverse complement strand
CTTTGCAAAATGGGCCCTCACGCTCTTATCCGAAGTATCTACCCACTGCTCACGCGAACTCTCACTATCTGCAACCCGGAGCAGTCCGACATCCGGCAGCTCTCTCTCACGCGGGTCATACACCGAAATTACACACAGGTCGTGGCGGCCTGCAGCAATCTTAATGGCATCTTCGTATCTCGGTTTTAGATCTTCTCCCACATCTATCATATCTGACAGAAGAAATGCGGTGCACCTCTTCTTTATGGCGTTGGTAAGAAACCTGAGTGCCTCCGAGATATCTGTACCCTTCTCTGTAGGCTCCAGCTCTATGAGCTCTCGTATTATGCGCAACAGGTGGCTCCTCCCCTTTTTGGGCGGGATGAACTTCTCTATCTTTGAACTGAAAAAGAGTGCCCCAACTTTGTCGTTGTTTGCAGATGCCGAGAATGATAGTACAGCTGCGATCTCTGTCATAAGCTCCTTCTTTGTCTTTGAGGTGGAGCCAAACCATCTGGAGCCGCTCACATCAATCATCAACACCACGGTGAGCTCTCTCTCCTCCTCAAACACCTTGATATATGGAGCGTTGAGCCTTGCCGTAACATTCCAGTCCATACTTCTCACATCATCTCCAAACTGGTACTCGCGAACCTCGCTAAAGGCCATACCTCTCCCTTTAAAAGCAGAGTGGTACTCTCCGGCAAAAATCTGCCTCGAAAGACCCCTGGTCTTTATCTCTATCTTACGGACCTTTTTTAGTAACTCTTTAGACATATAGGTGAGTTTTACTATGGAACCTCAATGGCATTCATTATCTCTGTAATGATACTCTCTGTTGTAACATTCTCTGCCTCTGCCTCATAGGTGAGTCCAATACGGTGCCTGAGCACCTCGTAACACACAGCGCGCACATCTTCCGGAATAACATACCCCCTGCGCTTAATAAATGCATAGGCTTTGGCAGCCATCGCAAGGTTTATACTTGCTCTCGGAGATGAACCATAAGAGATTAGCTCTTTAAGTTTACCCAAGTTATAATCTTCCGGAGTACGGGTGGCATATACAATATCTACAATATATTTTTCAATCTTCTCATCCATATATACTTCGCGCACAACCTCTCTGGCCCTAAGAATATCTTCCGGCTTGAGAACCTTGTTTGCAACCGGGAACTTCCCGCTGTTGTTCATACGAATGATAAGCTTCTCCTCCTCTTTTTTTGGATAACTCACCACAACCTTTAGCATAAAACGGTCTACCTGAGCCTCCGGAAGCGGATATGTTCCCTCCTGCTCAATAGGGTTTTGGGTTGCCATTACCAAAAACGGCTCGGGAAGTTTAAAGCTGGTGTCGCCAATAGTTACCTGGCGCTCCTGCATCGCCTCCAGCAGTGCACTCTGCACCTTGGCCGGAGAGCGGTTGATCTCGTCTGCCAATACAAAATTCGCAAATATAGGGCCCTTTCTTATCTGAAACTGTTCGCTCTTCTGGCTGTAGATTAGTGTACCAATTAGGTCGGCCGGAAGCAGATCCGGAGTAAACTGAATTCTGCTGAATTTGGCATCTACAATTGAGGCAAGCGTGTTAATTGCCAAAGTTTTTGCCAGACCCGGAACACCCTCCAGAAGTATGTGACCATTTGCCAAAAGTCCAATCATAAGGTTCTCTATCAGATGCTTTTGACCCACAATCACCTTGTTCATCTCCATCGTAATCATATCCACAAAGGCACTCTCCTTTTG
>JAUYTH010000179.1 GCA_030695165.1 Bacteroidales bacterium | reverse complement strand
ATTTGCAAGAACTTTGTCGTTTATATGCTGAAGGGGAATATCAAGATATTTACACATCTTTGGATTTGAGGCCATAACATCCAGAACCTGCTCCGGAAATGCAGCCGGATATGAGTAGAGTAGCCTTATCCACTCTATACCGTCAACTGAACAGAGACTCTCCAAAAGTTGAGCAAGTCTCCTCTCTTTATAAAGATCTACCCCATAATAGGTTGTATCCTGTGCAACCACAATCAGCTCTTTTACTCCACTCTCTGCAAGATGTTTTGTCTCATCCAAAAGATCATTTAAAGGCACCGATGTGTGTGTGCCTCTAATAATAGGGATTGAGCAGTATGAGCAAATTCTGTCACAACCTTCAGATATTTTTAAATATGCATAGTGCGATGGAGTTGTGAGGTACCTTCTGTTGTTGAGAAGAGAGTTCCACTCTTTTCCAAGTGCACGTACAACAGATTGAGCATCGAATGCGCCAAAAAAGCCGTCTACCTCCGGAATTTCGGCTTCAAGCTCTGTGCGGTATCTTTGAGAGAGACATCCAAACACAAAAATTTTATCTGTATATCCCCTGTTTTTAGCATCAATTGCAGCAAAGATTGTCTCAACAGACTCCTCCTTGGCATCTTTAATAAAGCCGCAGGTGTTAATAATAACTGCCTCAACCCTCTCTTTTGAAAGGTCTCTGCCCTCTGGTACAACCTCAATACCGGAATCAAAAATCTGTTTAAGCAGATGTTCCGAATCAACCCTGTTCTTAGAGCAGCCTAAAGTTATTAGCTGTATCTTACTAATCATCTACTCTTTACCGGCGTTCTCCATATCTTCCGGCTTATCTTCCGGCTTTTCAAAATCCAGAGATGCATACTTTTTCAGTTGACCGTACCAATCTACAACCTTTTTCATATGAGAGACATAGAAGCGATCCCTGTCGTAATCCGGAAGTGCCTTTTCAAAGAATGCCTTTAAATCTTCCGGTGAAGATTTTGCCTGGGGGGCATCGCTTTCACCAAGAAGCTCACTCATCTTTTCAAACACGACCATCAAAGATACCTCCTGGTCGCCGGTATAGATAGATATCTCCGAAAGGGTTGTAAGCCTTGCGCTTAGCCCAAAGAGGTTTCTTTTCCCGGTGGAGAGAGATTCTGCTATCACACCTGCATTTGCCTGAGCAACGAAACGAAATAGTCCGGGCTCTCCGGCTATGGATAAAATCTTTTTTAAATCTGTCTTAATCATAATATTATTGATATTTAAAACCTTTATTCCTATGATATACCTCTATCTCTTTTAATTTTTTCATAGGCTTCGGAGATTCTTTTAAACCTCTCTTCGGAAGATCTCTGTATATCCGGACCCAGATGAGATACTTTGTCCGGGTGGTGTTTTCTTGCAAGTTGTTTGTATGCTTTTTTGAGCTCTTCGTCTGTAATATTTTTGTCAACTTCCAAAATTTGATATGCGGCATCTATACCACTATCAAACATTGCAAAAATCGCTTCGCTTTCACGATGCGAGAGGGACATTGCCAGGGCAATCTCTCTTAGTACTTTGAGCTCAGGGGTGCTTACTACACCGTCTGCTTTGGCAATTCCTGTGAGGTAGTGAAGGAGTTGAATTCTCGCCTCTATGTTCATATAACGCTGAATCTGAGCTCCAACTGAGCTTATATCAACTTCTTTCTTTAAAATATCCTGCAGATATTTTGTTGCTTCGGCAGCTGCATCAACTCCAAAATTTGATATTATAAATTGTTTGACATAATCCAGCTCCGACTTCATAACTCTCCCGTCTGCCTTCATAACTGCAGATGAGAGCACAAGTAGCGTTACAAGAAAACTATTTCTCTCTTCGGTTCTTGAGTAGCCTCCCCTTTTAGCTGTAAAGCCCCCGGCAACTTGCTCTTCACTCTTTGAGCTGCTCTCAAGTAAAGAGGCTATTGAATATCCGATAACACCACCAATAGGGCCGCCTAATGCCCACCCGATTGCTCCGCTTATCCATTTACCGTATCCCATTCTAGTTTATCTCTTAATTTTCAGTTGATTTAATACCTGCAATATCTGAGGCAAAACTGCTCTTTTCCCATCTGTATAGACAATAAAGTCGGCTCTCTCAAGTCTCTCTCTATCGGAACATTGCCTCTGAATCCTCTCTTCTACCAACTCCCGCGAGACTCCGTCTCTCTTCATAACTCTTTTAATTCTAACCTCTTCGGGGGCAGTGACAACCATAACTTTATCTGCAATATGATGAAATACAGGTGACTCAAAAAAAATTGCACTCTCAAATACTACAATATCTGAGCCATCATCCCTTCTAGCCCTCTTCCAAGCTTCGAAATCTGCTAAAACCCTTGGATGAACTATCTCATTGACTCTCTTTAGAAGCTCCGGATTGGGGAAGATCTTTGCTGCCATAATATCTCTTCTTATAACTCCATCCGGTGCAATATCATCTCCAAGCAGCTCTGTCAGTTCTCGCAGTAGCTCCTTATCTGTACAATAGAGCTCTTTAGCTCTGTTATCTGCAATATAGGAAGGTATGCCAAGGCGGGTAATAACTCTTATCGCATAAGATTTCCCGCTGCCAATCCCTCCCGTACAAACCAGACAGACCATTTATTTTAAATTTATTAGT
>JAUYTH010000176.1 GCA_030695165.1 Bacteroidales bacterium | reverse complement strand
AGGTGAACTTGGTTTTACAGAGGTGTGCGCGGTGGAGCAGAGTGTAGATACTCTTCTTAATGAGATCAATGACTATCTTGAAACGGCCCAGAAACCGGTTATTTCATCATTCTGCCCCGCTGTTATAAGACTTATTCAGGTGAGATTTCCCTCTTTGGTAGATAATATTATGAAGCTTCTACCCCCAATTGAGATTACAGCACAATATTATAAAAAGAGATTTGAGAAGGAGGGTGTTGTGGAGAGTGAATATGGAATTTTCTATCTCACTCCGTGCATCGCCAAAATAGCCGCAGTTAAGTCTCCGGTAGGAGGGTATGTCTCTCCGATAACCGGAGTTATAAATATGGACTTCTTCTTCAATAAAGTATACTTAGCTTATAAACAGAGGCTTCCTATTACAAGAAACATTATCATAAACGGTGAACTCTCTTCAAAAGGGGTTCTTTTCCCAACTACAGGTCAGGAGAGTGCTCACGTAAAGGGTCGAACACTGGCTATTGACGGAATGAAGAATATTATCGATTTTCTCGAGATGCTTGAGAATGAGGAGATAGATAACGTAGATTTTTTGGAGATAAGAGCTTGCGATGAATCTTGTGCAGGGGGAATTCTCTCTCACCGTAACAGGTTTCTCACAGCAGAGAGTTTGAAGAACTTTGCCAAAACCATACCGGATAGCCACAACCTTATTGAGGAGTACAAGCTCTCTTGCAGCGCGGTGGTTCATATGGACAAAATTGAGCCCCGTTCAATGGTGAAATATGACAAAGATATTGATATCGCTATAAAAAAGATGGAGAGTGCAAGACGGCTCAAGAAGATACTTCCGGGGATTGACTGTGGTGCCTGCGGTGCACCAAGTTGCGAGGCTCTTGCAGAGGATATTGTTAGGGATCAGGCTCAGATAAACTCCTGTATCTTCCTAAGGACTATATTTGAGAAGAGAGGAGAGATATCACTTGAAGATACCATTAAGATTATGGAGAGTATCTGGGGAGAGGAGAGGTTTGATAAAACGGAAGAAGAGTAGATAATTGACATATAATAAATTAGATAAAAGATGAAAGTTAAGGACATAGCGCAAAGGATGAATCTCAAGGTGTACTCTTGTGAGGGAGCACTGGAAAACAGTGTTACCGGAGGATACTCCTCAGATCTTCTTTCCGATGTAATGGGACACTCTAAGGAGGGGCAAATATGGATAACTCTTCAGACCCACAAGAATATTATTGGGGTTGCATCGCTCAGAGACCTGTCTGCAATTATACTTGTAAAAGGATTTACTCCTGACCTGGAGACTATTAAGCTGTCTCAGAGCGAGAATATACCAATTTTGGGTAGCGATCTGGATGCCTTTGAACTTTGCGGAGAGCTATACCAGCTTTTGAAATAGTTCCCGGTTTTAAAACTTGAAGGCAGATCTTCATATTCACACAACACTATCTCCTTGCGGCGACATTGAGATGACTCCTGTTGCTATAATTGCAAAGGCAAAAGAGATGGGGCTGGATCTAATTGGAATTACAGATCACAACTCAACCCTCCAGGCACGGGAGATTCGCAGGGTGGGGCTGCTTGCAGGAGTAGTGGTGCTTTGTGGAGCCGAAATTACCACTCGGGAAGAGGTTCACGTTCTCGCTTTTGTGGAGGGAGACGACTCTCTGGACAAGCTTCAGGAGTGGCTTACGGCCAATCTTATTGTAGTTCCGAATAACCCGGATATTTTCGGCTACCAGCTTGTTGTTAATCAAAATGAGGATGTAGTTTATCAGGAGGATAATCTGCTTATTGGAGCTATAGACAAAAGTATTGAGGAGGTGGAGGAGTTTGTTCACTCTTTGGGAGGAATATTTATCCCTGCACATATAGATAAGCAGCAGAACTCGGTAATCAGTCAGCTGGGTTTTCTTCCGACCCACCTCAACGTTGATGCTCTGGAGCTCTCTTCTAATGTAAATATAGAGGATTTCAAAAAGAGGAACAGCTATATTGCAAAAAAACCTTTTATACAATCTTCAGATGCACATTATGTAGATGATATAGGAAAGGTTTATACAGAACTCAATACAGACGGATCTACATTTGAACAGATAAAATCTGCAATTAAAAACCAATGAATGACCTCTCTCTCCATATAATTGATATTATACAGAACTCCCTCAGCGCAGGGGCAACTCTAATAAAACTCACGGTAAACGAGGATATAATTGGAGACCTGCTCACTATAGAGATTGAGGATAACGGAAAAGGTATGACTGTACAACAGGTAATGAGCCTTGAGGACCCCTTTTTTACATCCAGAACTACAAGAAGGGTCGGAATGGGGATTCCTCTCTTCAAACAATCTGCAGCTCAGAGCTCAGGTGACCTTGTTGTACTCTCCGAACCAGGTGTCGGAACAAAAGTAACTGCAACTTTTAAATATAGTCATATTGACCGCCCTCCTCTGGGAGATTTGGCAAACAGCTTTATCCTTATGGTGAGTGCAAACCCTAAGAAAGAGTTCTTTTTAAGATATCTCTATAACGGAAGCGAATATTGTTTCGATACAGTAGAAGTAAAGGAGATTCTTGACGGACTCCCGCTTTATGACCCTTCAGTTATCAGAACGCTCACCACAATGGTGGATGCAAACATAAAAGAGATTAAAGACGAAAATTAAATTTTATTATCAAATTTACTTCTTATATTTGCGAAATTATTAGGCACGCACTATTATATAGTAATTAAAATATAACAAATTGTAACTTGAACCCCAATTATTTTTTGCAATCTGTAATAAAATACCTATTTTTGCGCTTCGATTCAAATCTCGGCAGACACAACTATAACCAAATATAAAATAAGTATGAATAAAATCAAATCCCTTGACGATTTGCGGAAGATGAAGCAAAGTCTCGAGCACGGAATGAATATCCGTGAGAAGAGCAATTCGCCAGAGTCTCTTGTTCAGATTCGTGTGGCAATGGCTACCTGCGGTATTGCAGCCGGCGCCAGGACGGTAATGAACACTCTAATAGAGAAGATTGAGATTGAAAAGATTCCTGCTGTGGTCACACAGGGCGGGTGTATGGGTTATTGCTATGCAGAGCCGACGATTGAGGTTAAGGTACCCGGCAAAGATCCGGTTGTCTTCGGCAATGTCGACTCAAAGGTGGCAATAGAGATCGTGGAGAAGTATATCAAAAATGGAGAGCTTCTTGACGGTATTATACCTACCAACTATCAAACTATTAATGAATAAAGGAGTAGTTTATGGCACAGTATAAAATGCATTTGCTGGTTTGTGCTGGTACCGGATGTCGGGCCTCACAAAGTGACGAAATTATCGTAAACCTTAACGCAGAGCTAAAAAAACAAGGCCTGCAGTATGATGCACAGGTAGTAGCTACAGGCTGTTTTGGCTTCTGCGAAAAAGGGCCGATTGTAAAGATTTTACCTGACAACACTTTCTATACTCAGGTAAAACCGGAGGATTGCGCCGAAATTATTAGCGAACATATTCTTAAAGGGCGCAGGGTTAAAAGGCTTCTTTATGAAGACCCAGAAACACGGAAGC
>JAUYTH010000175.1 GCA_030695165.1 Bacteroidales bacterium | reverse complement strand
AAGGGAACAAGGTTTGGTAGTTCAGTTGGTTAGAATACATGCCTGTCACGCATGGGGTCGCGGGTTCGAGTCCCGTCCAGACCGCAAAACTCCGGAAATCGAAAGATTCCGGAGTTTTTGCTTTTAAATTTTATCAGATACAGAAAGCTGCATATAATTGAACTTCTTTTATTGCAAAATTTTAATTATGTTCGGAATAATCAAAATATTCTGATTATTTAGGGCATTCTGATCATATTTGGGTGAATTTATCATATTGTCAGAATAGGTGACTCGCATCAGTTTTTTTTGCATAGCGCAGATAATCAAATCCAATTTTGAGAGGAATTCATCGTGAAAATTTCCGGGTTCACCGATTTTTAGCCTTAATTAGCCGTTTTTCTATTCCTGGCGGCTAAACATCTGCATACTTTTGCATCATAAATTTTTAAAACAACTTTTGATATGAAAATTATTGAACAGGGGAACAGCCCCCGCCGCGAAACAATACACGGAATAGGCGTTGCTGCAATTTTTATTTTAGCCGGTATTTTTATCCTTGGACGCAACCTGGGATGGATTGAACACTCACTCTACAGAATTGTCATCTCCTGGCAGATGCTTCTGATTGTAATTGGTATCTTCTCTCTTATTAAAAGACAGACAACCACAGGGCTTATTCTAATTGGAGTAGGCGGATTTTTCCTCCTGCCACATCTCTTCACTACCGAATATTACTCTGTAAGAACATTCTGGCCATTGGTTTTTGTACTTATTGGAGTTATCCTTCTAGTTCGCCCGAGAAAAGCCTGGAACTGCTGCGACGGACACCACTGGAACAAACCGGCCCAGCAAGGGACAGTAAATAACGAGAATGGGTTTGTTACATCAAACAACTCCTTTAGCTCTGTTAAGCAGATAGTGCTTGACCCTGTATTTAAAGGTGCTATGTTGTCAAACAGATTTGGAGGTACAGTTCTTGACCTTAGACACACCACAATTGAGCCGGGTGAGACCTTTATAGATATAGATTGTGCATTTGGAGGAATCGAGATATTTGTTCCTTACAACTGGACAGTAAAAACTGCCGTAAACTCAGTTTTCAGCGGAACGGAGGATAAACGCTACAGACACACCGACCTACCAGACACAACATTTAAACTAATTGTAAGAGGAAATGCCTCATTCAGCGGTATAGAAATTAAGAGTTAATTGCCATTTAGATAATCTTAATTGTCAAATTAATAATCTAAATTGCTAAATTTGGACATATTTAAAATTAATGAAGAGTAATCCATTAATTGAATCAAATAAAAGAAAGATGACCTGGACAGCGGTAACAATATTGGTTGCCGCTGTTATCTGGTCACTTTTAGTTTTATATGGCAACATCACAATAGTTTACGCCTTGGCAGGGAGCCTTACCTACACACTTCTATTGGCAGCATTTGGTTACCTCTACTGGTTTATGAGCGAGTATATCCGCCCCATTCAGGCACAAGCTGTTATAGCAATTACAATTCAAATACTTATACTCTCTATCACCTATGCAGTTGCAACAATCTCCGGGATGGAGCAACCCGGGCACTTCACAAAGAACATCCCCATTTTCGCAACTGTAGGGCTTTTAAGCTGGATTATACTGGCGCAGTGGTATAGGGCAAACACCCTATCCGAAAATAAAGAGTTTGAGAGTATAGCAACCGAAGAGTCTGCAGATAATACCGACCAAGAGAGATCAAACATAGAGATCCTTGAGAAGATCTCGGTAAAGGAGGGATCTCATATCTACATTATACATCTTAGCGAGCTTCTTTACATTCAAGCCTATGGAGATTATGTGATGCTCTTTACAGAGAGTGGAAAACACATCAAAGAGCAGACTATGAGATATTTTGAAACTCATCTGCCACCAACCTTTGTGCGAATTCACCGCTCCTGTATTGTCAATTCCGAGAAGATAGCACGCGCCGAACTATTCGGGAAAGAGAGCTACAATATCCACCTAAAAAGCGGCACCTGCTTAAAAGCAAGTGCCACCGGTTATAAATTATTAAAAGACAGGCTTTTATTATAAGTGACTATCATTCAACAAACCCCCAACACTCTTAGCAAGGTTACTCCGCCCAATTGTTCCGATTAACTTTTTGGCATAGTCGTATGAGCAGACATACTCATAGTGGCTCTTGAGTTTAGTGAGGCGCTCTATGAGGTTATGATACATCTCCTGAGAAAGGTTCTGGTCGTCACGAATTATCTTCTCGATATATCTTATATGGCTTGCGAAAAGTGCGATATCGGACTGCTGTTTGGATAGGATTCTCGCCTTGTACCAGTCAGATTGTATCAGGTTGTCATAAGTGAACATCTCTCTGAACTCCGGAGAGTTGAGATCTTTATCTTCAAAATTACCGTTAACCATTATGTGAAGAAGAGCTTTTAATGGAGGGATGGCGGACTCTATGCTTCCATCACGGAAATATGCTTGAGCAACCTTCTGCTGGGCCTCTACAATATTAAGAATGCCATCTGCAAAC
>JAUYTH010000174.1 GCA_030695165.1 Bacteroidales bacterium | reverse complement strand
CTCTTTGGTTATAAAGTATCTTGTATTTGGTTTCTTGCCGATAAACGATTTTTCCACACCAACAAATCCCTCTTTATCGAGAGCTTTAATGTGACTTGCAAGATTTCCGTCGGTAACTCCAAGATAATCCTTGAGAGAGTTGAAATCTAACTTGTCATTAACTGCAAGTGCCGACATAATTCCCAGCCTTATCCTGCTTTCAAATGCTTTATGTAATTTGTTTATTGAGATTTTCACCTTTCGTATTTATAATACATATAGATTCCGTAAATAATGTGGGCAACCCCGAAACCAAGAGCCCATAGGAGTAATCCATACTCAACAAATAGTGACCCTGTAAGTCCTAAAAATATCTGTACATATCCCAAAATCTCCACCTCTTTAATTGTCAATCTGCTTGCATTAAACAGAGCCAGCCCGTAAAATAGAAGCGAAAATGGGGCAATCAGTCCTGTAAGTCCGTTTATAATGAGCACTATTATTACAACTCCACCTGCAACCATAGGTACCGCCATATTTACCAATAATCTTTTTGAGGTTGAATTCCATAGCTTCTCACCCCTCTTATCCGATTTTTTGTAAGTGAAATATAAAGCAGTTGTAAGAGCAAGAAATAACACCATTATTGCCAGTAAGATAATATTGATGTAAATTGCAGATATTCCATCTCTTCCCGAAAAATTAAAAATAATCTTATCCGGGTTGAAATCAAAAACTTTGTAGGCAATAACTGCACCTGCTAGTGCGTAGATTCCTGCAAGGATACCAGCCCAGCCCGATAGTGATAGGAATTTTGAAGATCGCTCCATCATAGAGCGAATCTCTGATATCTCTTTTTTATAATCTTTGTCTTTCATTGAAAGTACTTTTTTTTGCAAAGTAAAAACAAAAAATTCAAATACGCAATAGTTGACAAAATACTACCTTTGTTTATTATGAAATTTAGCAGGAAATTTGGTGCAGGTTACGACTACTTTATGTATTTCATAGAGAAATTCTACCTTAAATCGAGACGGGCAAAACTTTTATCTTCTCTTTCGGGAAAGGTTCTGGAAATTGGGGTTGGAACAGGAGCGAACTTTGAGCACTACAGCAAAGATATTGAACTAACAGGAATTGAACCATCGCCTTATATGCTAATTCACGCATCAGGCAAAAGGGATATAATGCTTTTCCCCGATAGAATAACTCTTCACAATATTGGTTGCGGTTATCCGGAGATGGAAAATCTTATATCTCCCGAATCACTGGACTATGTTGTCTGTACACTTGTGCTATGTACTATCCCGGATCCGGCTAAGGCTATCCATAATTTCGTAAAGTGGCTCAAGCCCGGTGGAGGCCTTATTATACTTGAACATATTCGTGCACATAACCATATAGCTGCAAAATTTCAAGAGTTTATTAATCCTGTGTGGGAAAAAATGGCAGAGGGTTGTCAGTTAAACAGAGCTACCGATTTAATCTTAAAAGAGTCCGGCTTGACTCTCGTCCGGGAGGAGCGGTTTAAAATTTTAATCCCATTTTACGAGGCCCAATATATAAAACCTCTCTGATATCTGACCCTAAGAAGTTGAAGAGCTTTGAAAAATGTGATGTGTGAATATTACAACAATAATTCATTTCTGTATAACATAGTAAGGGCATAAAAAATGAACCTTTGTCCATCAATCAACTTGATTGGTTAATAAATAACAAGGAAATGAAAAAAACACTTTTAATTTTTGCAATGGTAGCCTTAACTACGGTAACCGTATTTGGACAGTATAATCAAGATTCGAGGAAGAGGGTTTCTGTTGGCTTAAAAGCCGGTATCAATTTATCAAATGTTTATGATTCGGAGGGTGAACAATTCAATGCCGATGCCAAGTTTGGTTTGGCTGCAGGTCTTTTTGTCTCTATTCCATTGGGCTCTCTTTTTGGAATCCAGCCGGAGATTCTTTTTTCACAAAAAGGTTATAGCGGTTCAGGTTCAATCTTAGGAAGCAGTTACAGCTATAAATATACCAGTAATTTTGTTGATGTCCCTCTTATGATTGCATTTAAACCAGTCTCTTTAATAACAATACTTGCAGGTCCCCAGTACTCTTTTCTGGTTAGTGATAAGTATGTGTTTAACAGCGCTGTTATAGATATAGATCAACAAAATGAATTTGAAAATGATAACATCAGAAAAAATATTCTATGCTTTATAGGCGGTGCAGATATCAATTTTAGCAAAATTGTAATAGGTGCCAGAGTAGGATGGGATATTCAGGATAATAAAGGCGACGGAACATCGGAGACACCTCGTTACAAAAATGTCTGGTATCAGGCAACAATAGGATTCAGATTCTAGCCCTTCATAAAATTGAATCCGTAAACACCTTACTCGATTTTCGGGTAAGGTGTTTTTTTTTATTATAGACCGGAAAAAAGTGATAAGTTTGTATAAAAGAGTCTCACCCGAATTAATGCATTTTTATGAGTAAAACACTTAAACTTACGCTGCCCTGGCAAATTCTGATAGGAATAACAGTTGGTTTTCTTTTTGGTATTTTTGGTCACGAGTACACTCAATACACAAACTGGCTAGGGGAGATATTTTTAAGAGCATTACAGATGGTGGTGATTCCTCTGGTGTTTAGCGCGTTAATTATGGGAGTCTCCAGCATAGGAGAGAGTACAGATCTTGGACGAATTGCCGGAAAGACATTTGCCTATTATATAATCACAACCCTAATTGCCTGTATTGTCGGGCTGCTTTTGGTAAATATTTTTCAACCCGGAGTTGGTGGAGATCTCAACCTTAAAGAGAGCGTTACAAATTTGGCAGCAACAGAGATCTCCTTTGTTGATCAGTTGCTGGCAATAGTGCCGAAAAACATTGTTAATGCAATGGCCCAGGGGCAGATGCTCCCGGTTATATTCTTTGCCATTTTGTTTGGATATTTCATAACTGTTACAACTCCAAAATCTAAGACCATACTTACAGATTTCTTTAACGCTATGTATGAGGTTATGATTAAAATCACATTCCTTGTTATAAGATTTGCTCCGATTGGACTATTTGGTGTGGTCTCTAAAATGGTTGGTACCCACGCCGGTAACACCGAGACCCTGACAACTATGTTCGGAAGTCTTGGAGTATATGCAGCAATAGTAGCAGGAGGTTGCCTAATACAGGGTCTTGGAGTTCTTCCGGCAATCTTTTTGTTCTTTACCCGAAAAAATCCGTTTAAATTTATGCAGCAAATGGGTACAGGACTTTTAACCACCTTGTGGACAGCATCATCTGCAGCATCACTTCCTATTACGATTCCTGATATTCAAACCAAGAGTGGAGTCTCCCGCAAAATTGCAAGCTTCTCTCTTCCTCTGGGAAATACGGTCAATATGAACGGAACTGCTCTTTATGAGAGTGTAACAGCTATTTTTATAGCACAAGTATATGGAATAGATCTTACAGTCGGTCAGCAGATTGTAATTATATTAACCAGCCTTCTTGCCGCTATTGGCTCTGCGGGGATTCCGCTAGCAGGTCTGGTAATGCTTGCAGTAGTTCTCAATGCAGTTGGTCTCCCGCTGGAGGGGATAGGGCTTGTACTTGTAGTTCAGCAGCCACTGGATATGATTCGATCCTCAGTAAATGTATGGGGCGACCTCACCGGTGCCGCAATCGTTGCCAACAGCGAGGGAGAGACACTTACAATCTGACCTTTAAATGGGTCTGCTTTTTATTTGACAGCTTTAGTATATTTTTCTCCATTAATAATCAGCGTCTTCCCTTCAAATCTGAATTCAAGTACAGCGTTTGTTCCCATTTTATTAGTCAACCAGATTCTTCCGTCTATCAAATCGTAAGTGTTGTAACCGCCACCATCCGGTATCACCTGGCCGGAAACAGTCGTTGATTTGCTGTAACTCCAATCGGCGTTGAAAACTACCTTATTGGTGACGTTGTAACTTTTGTGTTCGTTGGGGACATCTACCTTTTGGGAGTTAGTCCAGGTGCCAACAATTCCAGCTTTAATGTTTGATTTGTCGGTTGCCCTGTCATATTTCATAGCAGGATTGGCTCCTTTTGCCAATAGCAGTTCGGCAGATTTGGTGCGGCCGAAGCGTTGCGCCCAATATAAAGCAGTATGCCCTTCTTTATCTACAGTTTCAAGCTTAGCTCCTTTTTCAAGAAGAATCTCCAGCATCTCGGTATAGGTGCTGTATTTATCACCCTGGGCATTAACGCCACTCGCAGCGTGCATCAAAGCCGTTTTACCCCATTTATCCTGCAAGTTTATATCGGCGCCTTTTTCAATCAATAATTTTGCAGCATCTGTAAAGCTACCTGTTACCGGCATTTTTAAAAGTGACAATTTTAAAAACCCCCCTTTCACTGCATACATCAAAGCGGTCTCTCCATTACTGTTTTGAAGATCGAGTTTAGCCCCTTTTTCTATCAATATTTTTGTAGGCTCAATTTTTTCTACAGCACCCATCAACGGAGTGACTCCGCCAACAACCGGGAAATCTACATTTGCACCCTTCTCCAAAAGCAGGTTTATTATTTTTTCGTTATCCTTCGTTTTTAAATTAGGTTTTCTGAAGTTCGCAACAGCTTGATATAAAGGCGTATACATATTATCGGCATTTGCGTCTACGTTTGCGCCACGGTCAATGAGCAACTGCACCATTTCAAACATAGAAGTTTCCATTAGCGGTGTCATTTTTTGCTGAGCGCTGTATGCTTCTGTTTTCGCCCCTTCATCTATCAGATACCTGGCCATCTCCAGCTGATTCCCAACCACCGCGTAGTGAAGCGCACAACGTATAATCTCCTCCCTTATACCAAGGCTTGTGGCTCTGGCTAAAATCAACTTTACAGATTCAATATTTCCGTGTTGTGCAGCTACATCCAAAGCATTTGGTGTAAAGTCATATTTTGGATTCTGTCTCACCTTGATGTTTGCACCTTTATCTATCAATAGCTTTACTACTTCCGCGTTTATTGGAGCGGCAAGCATTAGGGCTGTTTCGCCGCTTAGATTTATTACATCCAATTTGGCTCCTTTGTCTATCAGCATTTTAGCAATCTCGGTATTGTGTACGCCTACCATGAGTGCATTATTGCCATACCAGTTCAAAAGTTCAATATTCGTTCCTCTCTCTATTAAAATTCTTGCTGATTCGGTGAATGCATCCTCTTTTGTATGAGCTGCTGCAAGCATCAGGGCTGTATTCCCGTTATCCACCACCTTACCTTGCCAATCGGTCCAGGAGTCCTGCATATTAACTGATGCTCCTTTGTCCAGCAATAGCTTCACAATCTCGGGAGAAGATACAGATGTCATCAATGCTGTAAAATGCCAGGAACGTTCCGGCTGCAACAAAATATTCCACGCATTAACCTTTATACCTTTGGCATTTATCAGTAATAACGCTAGTTCAAGGTCCTGGTTTGCATTACCATTGTAATAATTCGGCAGTACACTTCCCAACCAGGTCATCTCACCATCTTTCCGGTTTGGATCTGCAGCGCCGGAGGCTAAATCGGCTGTAGTTTTTTCAATAAAAGCTTTATGCTCAATCTCTTTTTTTTGTTCATACTTAGATTTTTTCTTATTCTGACCATCAAGAGTGTTGTAACTTCCCAACAAAACTATGGCAACTACAATTATAAAACTATAACCAACTGATCTTTTCATTTTTAATTAAATTTTTTAACTCATAAAGCTATGCTAATTTATTCGCATTTAAAAAATTATTAAATTTGTTTGAGTATGTAACATTCTTAGTGGTTTTCTCGTATTGTAATAAGAGAATAATTGCATTAACTATGAAAACAGGAAAATTTTTGTTGCTCATAATTACGGGAACACTTTCTCTTTATAGTTGTAGTAAGGAGATTAGATTAGACCAGTTTAACCATTTCGACCAAAAGGTTCTGCTGCAGTATGAATATATAAACTATGCCTGGGGGCGACAGCACAGCGGCTGGTTTGCAGATTCTACAGGAAATATTTATACATACAACCTGCCCTCCGGCTGGAATTTTTGCGATGCCAACGAATCACTCACACAAGAGCAGATGGAGAGTAATCTCTCAAAATGTGTAAATTCAGGACTTTACTACTCTCAAAACGATCTGTTTTCTGCCAGCAAACTTTTTAAATCTGCTCAAAAAGGTTTTGTAACAGAACCTGTTCACGAGATGTGCGATGCAGGGGCAAGAATCTATTCTTGTTTCATATACAACCCAATTGACAGAACCTATAAAAAGGTGATGCTCAAGGAGGCTGGCGATTGGCGAGTAGAGAATAGCAGTAACGCTGCCAAAGATATCGTTAAGATAATGGAGTCTATTACCAACGAACTAATTGGACATAAAAAACTTTGAAAAGATTTTTCTCTCTGCTTATCTCTCTTTTGATCTCTTCCGGGATTTTTTCCCGGGATTTAAATTCTGGTGACTCTACATATAAATACTTTCACGATTTCCAGCTGGGTGTTACTCTTGCATTCACCGAGATTGGACCATTCCCTCTTGCCGAACTCTCTACATCTCACGGAATCTGTTTCACTAATCGCTTCTGGGCAGGAGTTGGTGTCTCCACAATCTATTTTATGACAGTTACACCCTATTTGATTGGGAGAGTTAATTTTATCGCAAAAGAGAAACACTCAAAAAACACCCCCTGGTTTGCCCTAAAAGCAGGATATATGGTCTATTTTGATACCGGCGAAAGTGATTACAACAGTATTAATATTGAACCCCGTTTAGGACTTTCACATCTCAGACGAAACGGCAAAAGCTCCTGGTCTTTTTTTGTATCTGCAAATGCTTTTCAAGGCAGAGTCTTCCCCAAAATGGGAGTTGGATTTGAGTTCTGAATACCGTTGTAATTAAAATTTGATATATTTGCTCTAACCAATATGGTTAAATATAGAAAAGTGAATAGGGGAGATTCAAAAAATTCGGAGCCTAATGTCAGTGCTGCAATAAAAGCTGGAAGCGAAAGTGCATTCGAGCTTTTATACAGGGCTGAGTACTCCAATCTTAAATATTTTCTCGCCAGATATTTGACCGACTATACTTTAATTGAGGATGTTGTACACGAATCATTTCTTACATTATGGGATAGCAGAGATAAAATTAATACAGAACAGAGTATTAAATCATTTCTATTTACCATAGCCAGAAACAGGGCAATAAATATTTTGCGCAAAAAATCTTTTAGGCTCACAGACTCTCTGGATAAGACTGAAACTGCTTTTAAAATCCGGGCATTGAGCGATGAGCACCTAACCTCCCGAATAGATTTGCTTGATATGAAGAGGGTTATTGACAGGACTTACGAAATGCTACCTGTAAAAATAAAGGAATCATTTATTCTAAGCAGAGAAAACGAGATGTCTTATAAGGAGATTTCCGAAAAATTAGACATATCTGTTAAGACTGTTGAGCACAATATCTCGGCTGCTCTTAAAATTTTTAGAAAAAAGCTTGGAAGGTTTATCTGTTTTATGCTCTTTTTATGGGGTTAATGCAATGATTATTGTATAATTTATGTGGTATGAACAAAAGAATGGAAGATATTAAGAATAAATATATTAAACGAGAGGCAACAGACTCCGAAAAAGAGCTGCTTTTCAGGCATCTGGACGAAAATCCTCAGGAGCTTTCCACTTTTCTTAAAGAGGAGATTGATGAAACATTCTCCGCATTTCCAAACGAAGATGCTCCGGAAAACAGGGTTGTGCAGATGATGAGTTCTATCCGTAAAAAAAGTTTCTCTTATAACTTCTATAAAATAGCCGCAATATTGGCAATTCCACTTATTGGAATGGTTGTTTACCAATATCTCCACTTTACCTCTAAGATAGAGAGTCTGGAGAGTAATACTTTCTCGGAAGTTTATATAGCCCCTATTCAGAGGGGATCTACCTTTGAGTACACTGTTAACCCGGGGGTAAAGGGGCTAATTAACCTGCCCGACGGAAGTAAGGTATGGCTTAATAGCAACAGTACATTAAAATGTCCCCAGCAATTTGGTAATGACAAACGGGAACTCGAACTTTCCGGTGAAGGATATTTTATTGTTGAGGGTAACCCTCAGTGGCCAATGCACATAAAAACATCTGCAGGTTACCAGGTAAAGGTTACAGGAACTGAATTTAACCTCTCATCATACTCAAACGACAAAGTACTAAAACTCACTATGGTTTCGGGAACTGTTACTTTAATCAGCGATAGAGATAAAAGCGAACTGGAGGTTAATAAACTGCAGGAGATAATTGTCCCTGTAAACAGTGAAATTAAATCAAAAGATATTGTTAAAGCCAATGTTCATCTTAATACCGGCTGGAAAGAGGGATTGCTCATTTTTGACAATACTCCTATGGATGAGGTAATAAAGAAGATGGAGAGATGGTTTGGCGTGAAAATATTTGTAAAAGACTCCTCGCTTCTTAAAAATCACTTTACAGGTGAGTTCGATTCTGAATCTTTGATCCAGGTTCTTGAATTTATGAAAATTACATCGAGCATTAAATTTTCAGTGAAAGAGAAAACCTATACCCTTTCCGAAAAATAATTTAAAAAATCGGGGGAAAGGAGAGGTTTCTGCGTATAATAAGAAACCTAATAATTTTATCTATGATTAGAAATTTAAAATTGATCAACAGATCGTTAATTTACGGTTTTGTTTTGGTTTCACTATTTATGAACTCTGTTCAGTATGCTTTCGCCCAAAACATTACCCTGAAATTTAAGGAGACTCCGCTTAAAACTGTCTTGAAGGAGATTCAGAAACAGACAGACTACAGATTCGTTTATAGTGACAATCTTGTAAATACTAGTGCTTTGGTGACAATAGATGCATCTGCACAAAACATCAACAAAGTGTTGGATGAGATCCTGGTTAAAAATAATATCACTTATCGTATTGCCGGGAAACAGATTCTACTCTCTTCAAGTGTCAAATCTCAGGAAAATAAACAGGATTCCCAAAATGTTCAAATAATGTCTTTCCAAGTCAAAGATACAGACGGTAATCCGGTTATTGGAGCTTTTGTTCAACATAAAAGGTTGAAGGTGTCGAAATTTTCCGATAGTGATGGAAAAATTGTAATTGCTTCTGTTGTCCCTTTTGATACTCTTCAGATATCAATGCTTGGAATGAAGAATAAATATTTAGTCACAGATAATCGCAAAGTTTATGAAGTCATTTTAGAGGATGATGCTGTTAGCCTGGAAAATATTGTAATTACAGGTTACTATACCCTTTCAAAAGAAAGAAGTGCTGGTTCTTTTAAGACTGTTACTTCGGATCTTTTCTCAGAAAAAGCATCCTCTTCTATTCTGGATAGACTTAGTGGTTCTGTACCTGGCCTTGTTATCAATATGAATGATGGAGCATCCGATAAATTTCTTGTGAGGGGTGCTTCCTCAATTAACTCATCTCGCGAACCATTGGTAGTTCTTGATGGTACTCCAATAGCAATGTCTACGTTTCAGACAACAGTAAGTCCTGAAGATGTGGCTACAATTACGGTACTTAAAGATGCCACGGCTGCTTCAATATGGGGTGCAAAAGCGGCAAATGGAGTTCTGGTTGTCACCACAAAAAGAGGGTCATTTCAAAGCAAACTATCTGTAAGGTATACTGGTAATATTCAGATTAAAGGGAGGCCAGATTTCTCTTACCTTAACTATATGAATGCAAATGAGTACGTTGATTTTTCGTCAAGTATCTTTAATCAGAATTTTGACTATGCAAATGTTCTCTCAAACTATGGTCTTATCACCCCAGTTGAAAGGGCGATGCATAAAAATAAAATTGGGACATTAAGTGCTTCTCAACTGGAAACCTATTTAAACACCTTAAGAAATTCAGATAATAGTGAGCAGATTAAAAATTTATTGTATAGAAATAAATTATCCCATCAGCACAATATAAAAATCAGCGGAGGCTCCGATAAGAGTGCCTTCTTAATATCTTTTGACTACAATCGCACCAATCCAAGTAGGATCGGGTCCTCGAATGACAGGATTATCCTGGATATGAAGAACGATGTTAAGCTTACCAATTGGCTAAAAGTATCTACAGGAGTGAATATAACCTCGTTAAATGTTAGTTCTATTGGTGAACCTAATGTAATAGGAATGATTCCTTACGAATTATTACAAAATGCGGATGGAAGCAATAACTCGATTCTTCACTCTTTCTATAGTAATGAGACTAGTTCTTTTATAATGAACGAATTGGCTAAAAGAAATGAAAATCCCTTTGATTACAAAATCATGGAGGATATTTACAAACAGAAAACCGAGGCAAAAGCTCTCAATGCTCGATTTAATACAGCCCTGCAGTTTAAGTTAATAGATGGACTGGAGTTTGAAAGCAAGTTTGCATATCAGAAAGGCTATAATAATAAGTCAGATTTATATGATCCTAATTCATTTTATGTGAGAAATCTCAGAGCCACCCAAACGCCTCTTACAACAAGTGCAAAATCTAGAATTCCAGCAGGTTATATTTATAACAAGTCCGACATATCTAGTTATGATTGGACTTTGCGGAATCAATTATCTTATAATAAAAATTTGGACAAACACTCCATAAACGCAATTATAGGTACAGAGATTAGAAAGAGTTACACCTCAACTTTCAATAAAAAATTCTTTGGATATAATCCTACTAACAGATCATACTCAAAGATGGATGAAACAACAATGTCTTCCGGGGTTGCAGGAGGCAGATTAACATCGCCAGCATCCGGCAGTTCGGCATCTGTTACTTTTTCCGATTTTGGTTCTGGATTTCTGGATAACGATGACAGATTCTTCTCAGTTTACTCAAATTTTGCTTATAACTATTCCAATAAATACTCACTGAATGCAAGTATCAGAATGGATCAAGCAAACCTCTTTGGGGTCGGAGTAAGATATAAGCCTATATGGTCAATCGGAGGAGTATGGAATATCTCTCAGGAGAACTTCTTTAAGGTTAACTGGATTGAGTCTTTATCTATTAGAGTAAGCAGGGGTATCGCAGGTAACACTCCAAACTCCACAATAGGAGGCCCTTACGATATTGCATCCACAGGTCAAACCAATTTTTATTTAGCCAATATACCATCTTCAACTGTAGTTTCTCCAGCTCTTAAACATCTAAAGTGGGAGAGAACTGATATTTTCAATCTCGGTTTAGACTTTGATATTCTTAATGGGAGGGTTTATGGAAGCCTTGATTACTACACAAAAAAGAGTACTGATTTAATTGGTAGCCTGACAATTGACCCTACTAAAGGATTTACTACAATTAATACTAATATCGGGGCTATGAAAAACAGTGGTATTGAAGTTATGCTTAATACCAACAATATAGTAAGTGAAAATTTCAAATGGAGCTCGGCATTTAATCTTTCATATAATAAAAACATGATCGACAACATATATATTAATCCAACATATGACAGCTATATATATGGACAAGGATTTATAGCAGGATATCCTGCTTACTCGACCTTCTCCTATAAATGGGCTGGATTAAACAATGTTGGAGAGCCCACAGTTTATGATGCCAAAGGTGATGCTACGTCACAACTAGTAGCCGATACAAAAGCACTGGTTTACACAGGAACGAAACAATCCCCAATAACTGGAGGGTTAAGTAACACGTTTAAATACAAAAAAATTAGCCTTTGGTTCCAGTTGTCTTACCAATTTGGTGGAGTAGCAAGAAAAGACCTTTCAGTGCCTCAAGGTCAAAGCCTAAGGCTTGTATATAGCAACTTATCCAACCATTTCGGTGTAAGCCCTTGGATTGTACCTGTCAAAAAAATCATGAAAGATGCCTGGAAGCAACCTGGAGATGAACAAAAGACCGATATAGCTAAATGGATTAAACAGGGAGACCCATCCAGACCAATAAATTACTATCAGATTTCGGATAAATCAATTATAAGCAGCTCATATATTCATCTTAGCGACATCTCTTTGAGCTATGAATTGACTAACTCATATTTGAAAAAATTAGGAGTAAAATCCTCATCTCTCACTGCTCAGATAACAGATCTTTACATCTATCCATTGAATAAAGAGAGGATTGATCCAAGATATATTACAACATTATCCGGAAGATTTGGTGCAGAATATACTTTAAAATTAATTTTAAATTTTTAAAAAAGATAGAATTATGAAAAAAAATATAATATACATACTCCTTATCGGCACATTGCTTTCGTGTGAGAAATTCCTGGATGTTATACCAACTTCAAATATTACAATTCCAACAAATTTGGCAGAATACAGGGCATTAGTATATCCAATAACTTCCGTTTACGGATATTGTTCCAGCAACAGTTTCGGTGGCGATGATCTCTATTATACAGACAAATGGTATCGCTCTCAACCTGTTTCAGAAGCAGAAAGAAACGCTTATATATGGAAAGATGTCATTTACGATATGGTAACAGATCCATCTGTATGGAATCAGAGTTACTCATACATTTATGCTTTGAATAAGGTAATAGCCGAAGTTCCTCTTTTAATAGATGATGAAGGGGCAAAAAACAAGGTGATTGCGCAGGCAAAAATGATGAGGGCCTACCAATATTTTCATCTGGTTAATACTTACGGCAAACCATACCAAATGGCTAAAGATAGCGACCTTTCAATTCCTTACATAAAAGAGAATGATGTTATGAAAGATGCTCTTGAGCAATCAACAATCAAGACTATTTATGATAATATCTTACAGGATTTAGACTATGCAATCGAACATCTAGATATGTTCCCAACTGTTAGTTCAAGGTTTATGGCGTGTAAAGTCTCTGCTGTTTCATTAAAGGCAAAAGTTCTTTTTTTCATGGGCAAATATTCAGAAGCATCAACAGTAACAGAGAGTGCATTAACGCTTATTAAAAACAATGTAGCACCCGATGGATTAAAATATGATGTTTTAGATTTTAGGACTGCCGTGAAGTTTATTGACGAAAATGCTCCACACAGAGGGTT
>JAUYTH010000171.1 GCA_030695165.1 Bacteroidales bacterium | reverse complement strand
TTTTGCAGTTGCTCCAAGGCCTCTTGCAACAACAATTCCGGAGAGCATTTCAGTTACATTGGCTCCTACAAGGTGGGCACCAAGAATTTTGTCACTATCTGAATCTATAATCAGTTTTACAAAGCCGTCTCTTTCACCTGCTGCAGATGCCTTTCCGGATGCGGTAAAAGGGAATTTACCAATTTTGTAGGCAACACCGCTCTCCTTTACAGCTCTCTCTGTGAGGCCTGTAGAAGCAATTTCGGGAGATGTATATGTACAACCGGGAAAGTTTGTGTAATCCAAGGGCTTAACCTCAATTCCCGCTATCTTCTCTACACAGCAAATTGCCTCCGCAGAAGCAATATGGGCAAGTGCAGGAGTGGCAAGTACATCTCCTATTGCATAAATGCCATTGATATTGGTTGAATAGTAGTTGTCTACCTTTATTTTGCCTCTCTCTATCTCTATGCCATTCTCTTCCAACCCAATATTCTCAATATTCGCCACCACACCTACAGCAGAAAGAACCCTCTCCACCTCTATCTTCTCCTCCCCTTTCTTTGTTTCAACTGTAATTATAGACATCTCTCCACCTGTATCCACCCCTTTTACCTGTGCAGAGGTTAGTACTTTTATTCCCATTTTACGGAAAGAGCGGCTAAGTTGAGCCGAGACTTCGTCATCCTCCAGAGGAACAATATTTGGCAAATATTCTATAAGATAAACCTCTACCCCCAGAGATCGGTAGAAATAGGCAAACTCACTTCCGATTGCTCCTGAACCAATTACTGCAAGACTCTTTGGAAGTCTCTCTGGAACCATAGCCTGCCTGTAGGATATTATTTTATTGCCATCTATAGGGGCAAAAGGGAGTGAATTGGCTCTTGCTCCTGTTGCAATAATTATATTTTTTGCCTCTACAATAGTAGTAGATCCGTCAATGGAGGTAACCTCCACCTTACCCGGTTTCAAAATTTTTCCGGTACCGTTTAAAACATTCACCTTGTTTTTCTTGAACAGGAAATCAATTCCCCTGCTCATACCATTGGCAACATTTCGGCTTCTCTCTACAATTTTACTTAGGTCCGGTTTTATCTCACCCACAATATCAAAGCCGTAATCATTATGATTTTGAGCATAATGGAGCGCCTGAACACTTTTTAAAAGTGCTTTGGTGGGAATACACCCCCAATTAAGGCAAACCCCTCCTAGCTCCGATTTCTCAATAACCACTGTGTTCATACCGAGTTGTGATGCTCTAATTGCAGCAACATACCCCCCCGGACCGGAACCGATAATTATAAGATCATACATATTAATCAATTTTTCACTATTCATTTGCCCCGTGGCAATTTTTATATTTTTTACCGCTACCGCAAGGGCACTGATCATTTCTTCCAACCTTCTTCTCCACGTGAACCGGAGCTTGTGATTTTGGTTCTCCTGCAGATGTGATAAAATCATTTCTGGTAGCCTGCAGATTACTCATATCGGTCTTTTTTCTCTGCTCCTGACGTAGTGTTACGGGCTCTTTCTGTGTCTCTCTCAGTGGAATATGAGCCTTTAGCAGGAATGATAGAACATCTTTGTTTATCTTATCCAGCATTGTCTGGAAGAGTTTAAAACTCTCAAACTTGTAGATAAGCAATGGATCTTTCTGCTCATAAGTGGCGTTTTGAACCGATTGTTTAAGGTCATCCATCTCTCTGAGGTGCTCTTTCCAAAACTCATCAATTAACATTAAAGTGATGCTTTTGTTTAGAGACCTCCCAATTTCGCGGCCGGAACTCTCGTAAGCCTTTTTCAGGTTTACTATAACCTGCATTATTTTTGCTCCGTCACTTACTGGAATTGCAATGTTGTCGTATGTGGCACTCTGGGTTTCGTAAATCTGTTTTACAATTGGCCAGGCGTGGTTTACAAGAATATCCTGTCTTCTTTTATAAACGCTTTGAACATTTTCCAGAAGTTTGTCGGCTACATCTTCCGTTTTTGCGTCTGTATAGAACTCTTCGTCCATTCCCGGTTCTATAGAGATCTGCCTGATTGTTTCCAGACTGAACTCTTCAAATGGAAGAGATCCGTGAGAGTTCTGAGTAATTGAGTCAGAAAAATCTGTCATCATATTCTGAATATCAACATCAATCCTCTCTCCATAAAGTGCATTTCTGCGGCGGGTATAGATAACCTCTCTCTGAGAGTTCATTACATCGTCATACTCAAGGAGTCTCTTTCTTATTCCGAAGTTGTTCTCCTCTACCTTTCTCTGTGCTCTCTCAATTGATTTTGACAACATTGAGTGCTGAAGAACCTCTCCCTCCTTCATTCCCATTCTATCTACAAGACCGGCAATTCTCTCCGAGCCGAAAAGACGCATAAGGTCATCTTCCAGAGATACAAAGAAACTAGAAGAGCCGGGGTCTCCCTGACGACCGGCACGACCTCTTAACTGACGGTCTACCCTTCTTGAATCGTGTCGCTCCGTTCCAATAATAGCAAGTCCTCCGGCCTCTTTAACACCACTTCCGAGCTTTATGTCTGTACCACGACCAGCCATATTTGTTGCAATTGTAACCGAACCGGCTTGACCCGCCTCTGCCACAATCTCTGCCTCTTTGGCGTGCTGTTTGGCATTGAGGACATTGTGTTTAATTCCTCTCAGTTTTAACATCCTGCTCAAAAGTTCTGACACCTCAACTGAGGTTGTACCTACAAGTACCGGTCTGCCATTTTTTGTAAGGACAACAATCTCATCTATAACTGCGTTGTACTTCTCTCTTTTGGTTTTGTAGATAAGGTCTTCCAGGTCCTTTCTAACCACAGGGCGATTGGTAGGAATCACTACCACATCCAGTTTGTAGATTGACCAAAACTCACCCGCCTCTGTCTCTGCTGTACCGGTCATACCGGCCAGTTTATGGTACATACGGAAGTAGTTCTGAAGGGTTATTGTGGCAAAAGTTTGAGTTGCAGCCTCAACCTTAACCGACTCCTTGGCCTCAATTGCCTGGTGAAGCCCGTCTGAATAACGCCTCCCTTCCAGAATACGGCCGGTCTGCTCATCCACAATCTTAATCTTGTTATCCATCACCACATACTCAACATCCTTCTCGAACATTGTGTAGGATTTTAGCAACTGGTTAACAGTGTGGACCCTCTCGCTCTTAATGGCATATTCAGCTAAAAGTGAGTCCTTTGCAGATAATTTTTCATCCGGATTATTCTCGCTCTTCTCAATCTCTGCAATCTCAGTTCCAATATCGGGCAGTACAAAGAAATCACTGTCACTCACATTTTTACCAATCAGTTCGTGGCCTTTATCGGTTAGCTCTACCGACCTCTGTTTCTCATCGATAACAAAGAAGAGATCGTCTGTGACAATATGCATCTGCTTATTATTATCCTGCATATAGAAGTTCTCCGTCTTGAGGAGAATCTGCTTCATACCGGATTCACTCAGATATTTGATAAGCGGGTTGTATCTTGGAAGTCCCTTGTGGGCTCTTAAGAGCAGTTTTCCACCCTCCTCTTCATTGTTCTCCTGAAGCTTCTTCTTAGCCTCGTTGAGGAGTTGGGTTACAAGAGTTCTCTGTGCACTATAGAGTCTCTCTACGATTGGTTTATACTCATTAAACTGCTGCTCATCCCCTTTTGGAACAGGTCCCGAAATAATAAGCGGAGTTCTGGCGTCATCAATCAAAACCGAGTCAACCTCATCCACGATAGCATAATGGTGCTTCTTTTGAACCAGATCTTCCGGGTTGATTGCCATATTGTCGCGTAGATAATCGAAACCGAACTCATTGTTTGTACCGAATGTAATATCTGCCTTGTATGCAGTTTTTCTCTGTTCTGAGTTGGGCTGATGTTTGTCAATACAATCTACTTTGAGCCCGTGGAACTGATAGAGAGGACCCATCCACTCCGAGTCACGTTTTGAGAGGTAGTCATTCACGGTTACAATGTGCACTCCCTTTCCGGCAATTGCATTCAGGAATACCGGCAGAGTTGCAACAAGAGTCTTTCCCTCACCTGTTCCCATCTCTGCAATCTTACCCTGATGAAGAGCAACCCCACCAATTAGCTGCACGTCGTAGTGAACCATATCCCACACAATTATATTTCCTCCTGCCATCCAGCTATTTTTCCAAATTGCATTTTCTCCCTCAATTGAGACAAAATCGTGTTTTGCTGCCAGGTCTCTATCTGATTGTGAGGCGGCTACAATAATCTGAGAATTCTCCTTAAACCTTCTTGCTGTAGATTTCATTATAGCAAAAGCATCCGGCAGTATCTCGAGCAATACCTCCTCTATCTTTTCGTCTATCTTCTTTGTAAGTTTATCTACCTCTGTTGCAAGCTCCTCCTTCTCCTTTACATCAATCATAACATCGTCCAATCTTGCACGAAGTGATTTTTTCCTCTCCTCATCCCCTGCTATGCTCTCCTGAACTATATTTTTAATCCTGAGAGTCTCGCTGCGTAGCTCATTGTTTGTTAGAAGATCTATTCTGGTGTATGCTAGCAGAGCCTTATCTACATATGGTTGGATCTCTTTTATATCTCTTTCAGATTTAGTGCCGAAAAATCTTTTTAGTACATCTGTAATAAATGCCATTTTATTTATCTAATTTATAGTTACGTTACCCGGTTAAATCTTAAAAGATTCAATCTCTAATCTGCAAAGATAAAAAAATTGGAAGAAAGATTTACATTTGCAACAGGAACAATGGCTAAGAATTGGTTAATATTTTGAAAAGAGAGATAGTAATAACTGCTGATGGCTCCTCTACCATTAGGTTGTGTGAAGAGGATGAGTGCTACCACTCTGTAAACGGAGCCCTGGCAGAGAGCCTACACATCTTTATCAATAACGGGTTAAAAAGATTTTTGGCAGAGAGGGAATTAATAAATGGATCAAAGCCGGAGTGCATAAACATTCTGGAGGTAGGCCTTGGCACAGGTTTAAACTGTGTACTAACAGCAATTGAGTCATTAAAATATAATAACCTACATTTCAATTATATAACTCTAGAGAAATACCCTGTAACAGCAGATGAGTTAAAGAGTCTAAATTACGAGAACTTTTTGGGAAGAGATTATAACTTAGCTCTTGAGAAGATTCACTCAACCCCCTGGGGAATAGAAGAAGATATATTACCCAACTTCACTCTCACAAAAATTATGTGTGATATTAAAGAGTTGGAGGGAGATTCTTTAAAAGAGAGAATTTCAAATATAGACGTGGTCTTTTTTGATGCATTTTCGCCAAATATTCAGCCGGAACTCTGGAGCAGAGAGATTTTTGAAGGGCTCTTCTCAATGATGTCCGGTGGGGCAATCCTTATTACATACTCATCCAGAGGCTCTGTCAAGAGCTCCTTAAGGGAAGCAGGTTTTACCGTAAAAAGATTGAAGGGTCCCTCCGGGAAAAGACATATTACTTTGGCAACTCGACCCGATACATTTTTGGCCAGTTTTTACCTGTAAGATATAGTGAACCGTCTGCCGGGTTATATGCTATTCCGTTAAGCACATCCGTGGAGGTTGTTTTCAAAGCCTGTGGGAGAAGCCTCCTGCAGTCCAGAGTGGCACGGACAACTCCGGTTTTGGGATTTATTACTATTATTACATCCTCTTCATAGATGTTTGCCCATATCTCTCCGTTTATATACTCCAGCTCGTTGAGATACTCTACCTTCTCACCACTAAGGGTCACCTCAATTTTTGAGAGTTGACGGAAGGTTTCGGGATCGTGAAAGTAGATAAAAGAGGAGCCGTCTGTTGTAATCAGGTTTTTACCATCTGTAGTAAGACCCCACCCATCTCTTGGATTAAAGAGGGTTCCCAGATGCTTAAAGGTATTTATATCGTAAACCAAAACCTCTCTCTCCTGCCAGGTAAGCAGGTAGAGCCTATCTTTAAATACAACAGCCCCTTCGGCAAAGTATTTTGGAGCAAGCTTTAAACTTCTTATTGAAGTTCCTTTTTTTATATCTACTTCGTGTATAAAAGATTGTCCGTACTGGCCTGAGCTTTCGAATAATCTCCCATTATAAAAAAAGAGCCCCTGAGTGTATGAGTTCACGCTGTGCGGCAGTGTCTCAAGCACTTTAACGGTGTAACGCTTTACCTTAGGTGCCTGAGCATCCGATCTTACAATAGATGAGAACATTATTAGTGACGCTATGGTTATGACGGTTCTTAATTGTATCATAATACAATCTATATATCAATAATCAGACCAATTCAAAATAACAGGCCCGGATAAACATTATTGCTCACCTCTTTTTCTTTTCATTGCTGCCTTTACAAGGGCTACAAAAAGTGGATGAGGGTTTTCGGGTGTACTCTTAAGTTCCGGATGGAATTGGACACCTATAAAAAATGGGTGTGCAGGTATCTCAACAATCTCGACTAATCCTGTCTCGAGGTTTTTCCCGCTTGGTACAAGACCTTTTTGAGCAAGCATATCTACATAGATATTATTCACCTCGTAACGATGCCTGTGTCTCTCAGATATATCAAGAGTACCGTAAATTTTATTTGCAAGCGAGTCTTTCTCTATTTTGCAGCTATAAGCGCCAAGCCTCATTGTCCCCCCCTTAGTTGACAAGGATTTCTGATCTTCCATAAGGTCTATAACAGGATTCTTTGCATTTGACTTTATCTCTGTTGTCATAGCATCTTCGAACCCGAGGACATTCCTTGCAAACTCAATTACAGCCATCTGCATACCGAGGCAAATACCCAGAAACGGAATATTACTCTCTCTTGCAAACTTAACTGCGTTTATCTTCCCTTCGATACCTCTCTCTCCAAACCCCGGAGCAACCAGTATTCCGTGCATATCCTTTAACAATTCAGATGCATTTGCCTCAGTAATATGTTCACTATGGATTGTATGGACAACAACTTTGCACTCGTTCTCTGCACCTGCGTGAATAAATGACTCCAGAATAGATTTATATGCATCCTGCAACTCTACATATTTCCCAACCAGTGCAATATGAACCTCCTCTTTGGGGTTAAAAAGCCTCTCAAGGAAAGATCTCCATCGGGCAAGATCTGGAGTGTTGTTTATTGCTGGAAGGCGGAACTTAGTTAAAACAAGCTCGTCCAGTTTCTCTTTTACCATTAACAAAGGAACTTCATAAATGCTCTTAGCATCTATAGACTCTATAACCGCATTGGGCCTTACATTACAAAAAAGTGCCACCTTTCTTCTTATCTCTGTAGATAGTGGGTGTTCTGTCCTGCAGACAAGAACATCTGCGTGAACCCCGTTTTGCTGAAGCATTCTCACAGAGTGTTGGGTAGGCTTTGTTTTAAGTTCCTTAGCAGCACTCAAGTAAGGAATGAGGGTTAGGTGAATTACCAGACAATCTTCATCGGGTAGCTCCCACTGCAATTGACGCACAGCCTCCACAAATGGAAGTGACTCTATATCACCTACTGTCCCTCCCAACTCTGTAATTATAACATCATATTTTCCACTTTTCCCCAGATGGAGCATTCTTCTCTTTATCTCATCGGTAATATGGGGTACCACCTGTACGGTTTTACCCAGATATGCACCCTCTCTCTCTTTGTCAATAACAGTTCTGTAGATTCTGCCGGTAGTTACATTGTTAGCCTTGCTGGTATGGACATTCAGGAATCTCTCATAATGGCCCAGATCGAGATCTGTCTCGGCACCATCCTCGGTAACATAGCATTCGCCGTGTTCATAAGGGTTAAGTGTTCCGGGATCTACATTTATATAGGGGTCAAATTTCTGAATTGTCACCGACAACCCCCTGGCCTGAAGAAGCTTTGCCAGTGATGCCGAAATAATACCTTTTCCCAGGGAAGAGGTAACCCCTCCCAAAACAAATACATACTTGGTGCTCATAAAAAAAATTAATATGGATTGTTATACAGGGATACAAAGATAGTACATAAATCTTAACTTTGCATAATTATGATGAGCTATTCCGAGGAGTTTTCGGTTAAAAGTTATGAAACCGATCATAAGGGTAACTTCAAGCCCTTCGCATTTATGAATCACGCCCAGGAGATGGCAGGAGCACACGCTCTATCGTTGGGTTTTGGTTATGATCAGCTGATTGAGTCCGGAAATGTTTGGGTTCTCTCCAGAGTGCACGTTAAGTTCCTGAAAATGCCGGTTTGGAGAGATGAGCTCTCTATGACCACCTGGCATAAAGGGGCAGAGAGACTCTTCGGATTCAGAGATTTCAGAGTTACAACCAGGGATGGAGAAGATATTATACTTGCTACCTCTTCGTGGCTTGTAATTAACCATATCAGCAGACGGGTTCAGAGAATTGAGACTGTTTTGGGCAGTAGTATGAGCGGTTCCCTCTGTGAAAATGCAATTGAAGAGCCTGCACAAAGGTTAACAACTCCGCCAAACGCTCTTCCGAGTGGAAAAAGGGTTGTCTCGTTATCTGATATTGACATCAATATGCACACCAATAATGCACGCTACGTAGAGTGGGCAATGGATGTGATATCACCTGAAATTGGTTACAATATGGTTGTAAAGGAGATGTGGATAAATTTCAACAATGAGTCACTTCCTGGAGATGTGATTGACCTCTATACTTCTTATGACTCGGATCTGTTTGTTGAGGGTAAAAGAGGCGATACCTCAATTTTCCAGCTGAAGATTGTGAACTCCTGACTTTTGCCTGACTTCGACTTACTTAGTTTTTTTTTGGATCTTAACTATTCAGCCATTTTTATAAGCGGCTCTCCGGTAAGCCTGTAAACCGTCCATTGATCCATTGGTATAGCACCCAGCGATTTGTAAAATTTTATTGAGGGTTCATTCCAGTCGAGCACGCTCCACTCAAATCTGTCACAATCTCTTTGTACGGCAATTTTTGCCAACTCCTTTAACATCTGCTTTCCATAACCCTTGCCACGAAATTCGGGCTTGATAAAGATATCCTCGAGGTAGAGACACGCTCTGCCTTTAAAGGTTGAGAAGTTGTGAAAAAAGAGAGCGAATCCGATAGCGGTAAAAGAACCAGAGGTAGTGGAAGAGTCCACGTTTATGGCTGGCTCATCTGCCAGTTCGGCGATTAATACCTCTGCCTGTTTTTTTATAAAAAGGGATTCATAGAGCAGCTCCACAGTTGCCGTAACATCGTCTCTAAGCTTCTCATAAATTGCAAGTTCACAGATAAAATTGAAGATCAAATCTATATCTTCCGGCTTGGCCTCTCTTATTCTAAAGTTCATAGTTTTTTTTTATAAAGATACAATGCGAGTTTTTAATTCGAAAATGGCTTGATTCCTTTTTGCACTGTAATGGTTTTGGATAAACTACGGTGATTAAAATATTCATAAGTCAATAACGCTAAAAGAGAACCTAAAGCAGCTCCGGCAATATCAAAAATATCATATTTCATACTTGCACCTATAGATTCCAGTTCATCTAGTATAAGTACAACTAAAATTAATAGCGAGGCCAAATATACAATTAACCGACCAAATCTTGGTTTTCTGATTAGCACAGGATTTACCGCACATAGACTAATCAAGAAGGCAGCGATAAAAGTGGGGAAGCTCCCTGTGAGAATTTGAGCCAATTGTGTATCGTTAAATGCTGGCCGGAAAACAGCTTTATTGATGTATACTAATCCATATAGCAATATGAAAAGAGAAAGGTTTATTCCTATAATTTTTATTACGGCTCTCTTTTCAATTTTTGGTTTCATATTCGACTGTTGAGAAAATAATAACTTGCATTCAGCACGGTTGCAAAAGTCACCCATAATAGATACGGTATATTGATATATGAAGCTATTGGCTTGATTCTATAAAACAAAACCAGCATAATAATTATACTAAACCATAATAAAATAATTTCAAGCAATGCAAAACCTATCATATTAAAATAGAAAAAGATAAAACTCCAGCCAAAATTCAAGAGCAGTTGAATCAGAAAGATTAGAATTGCACGATTGCGCTCTTTGCTTGCATCCTGTTTCCAAATCAGGAATAAAGAGATACCCATAATTATGTACAAAGTTGTCCAAACAGGCCCAAATATCCAGTTAGGAGGATTGAAGGATGGCCTGTTTAAAGTTGCATACCACTCAGGTACAGACTGAGAAGTAAACATTCCGGCGATAGCTCCCAACGCTAGAGGCAAAACAATGGAAATAACGAGTTTGGCTGTATACAACACTCTCATTTTATGATTTAGCTTTTTCATCCTTTAGTTTTTCATTTATTTCATTCAACTTCTTTATTATTAACATATTTGAGTTAGAAGTGGAACGGCTCATTATTAATATTTTAATTGAGACCAATAAAACTCCTGATTCAAGTAGTAGATCTTTTGTAAAACCATTTGAAATTTCATATAAAGCAATTTCTCTGTTACTTTAATTCCTGGCATTAATTAAAACGTTATCAATTTTTTATCGGATTTTAGAATATTTGTAAGCGGCTTGCCCATATATTTTACATCAATCCCAAGCGATTTTAATTTATCCGATACTCCATATTGGTCAGCACACGCTTTACAAGCTTCAATTTTGACACCTTTTTTCATCATATTTGTCAAAGTTTCCTGAATTTCGCTATTTTCAGAGGTAAGTTTTGACGAAGGCCCCCAAATAATGAGTTCAACTTCATCGAACCATTTATTTTGTTTGGCTGCATTGGCGTACATCAGCACCATTTTTATGGCTACATCTGGGTCACCGCTTGTCCATAGTATACAAAGCGTATCGGACTTTTCTGATAATTTTTCGGTTTGAGCCATTGTGTTAATAGTTAATAAATTTAACACTGAAATACTGATTAATAGAAATATTAGTTTTTTCATATCCTGGGTTATAAATTATTTATTGGTTCAAACCTTAGTTGCTAGTTCAATTGGCAACAAATGTCGGTTGTTTGCCTCTCCGTTTCCTTTGTCTATTCTTGATTTATATGTTAATCGGGATTGTCCTTTTTTATTTATATAAATTAAACACTATTGAGATTATTCTACCTTGCAAATAATCGTTATTTCAACCGGGGAATTTGAAGGTAAAGAGGAGACGCCAATAGCAGCACGACTTCCAATACAATTAGCCCCAAGATTTTCTATCAATATCTCAGATGCAAAATCCGCAACTTTAGCGTGGGCTGTAAATTTCTGCCATTTTTACGATTCTTTTTGCTGCTGCAACTGCTGCAGTGTGATCCTGGGAAAAGTTAAGCCGGATACTGTCAGTGCAGTTAGGGTCAAATTCTGTTCCTGGAGTAACTACCACATTGGCCTGATAACGAAGTAAACGTACAAATGTATGTAAATCGAAACTTAGAGGAGGAAGCTTCGGAAAGAGATAACTTCCTGCTTGTGGAGACGCAGTTTGAAGGTTACCGGCATTGAAAATTTCGAGTAATTCATCTCTGATTGCTTCATGCTCGCGAATACGACTTTCCAGCCAGCCTGCAGGTTCCTGAAACCAGGTATCAAGAACGGCTTGATTGTAACCTGCAGCACGAAGCGAAACGATGGCCTGCAGACGTTCCATTCTTTCAATCAATTTTGGTGTGCCAAATGCTACTCCCAGGCGGAATCCGCTGAGCGACTCAGTTTTTGAAGGTCCAATGATTGTGATGATATTTTCCGGAACAACATCACAGGCACAAAGATGCGTGTATTTTTCACCACTGTAAAGCATTCTGGAATAGAGTTCATCAACAATTAATGTGACATTATATGCTGCAGCGAGAGCTGAGATTTGATTTATTGTAGTGCTTGAATATACAAATCCGGTTGGGTTATTGGGCGTTGAAAAAACAAAGACCTCTGTTCCACTTTTAAATGCGTTTTCAAGTTGATTAAGGTCAATACCCATTTTGGATTGAGTTTCTTTGTAATTCAATGCGATTGGTACAACTTCTCCACCAAGGAAGAGTACCAGCTTTCTATTTGCAAAATAATCAGGCGTGACCACAGCTACTTTACTCCCCTCAGTAACGGTTGCCCCTAATGCTAAAAACAATGCGCCTTGAGTTCCGGGTGAGATAATTAATTCTTTTTCTGGTAAAATTGATGAATTTGTGTATTTGCTAAGGCTAACTGATACTCTTTTTCGGATTTCTGCATCTCCCCTATACTCTGTATAGGCTTGTTTGCCTCCTTTACAAAAACCTTTTCCCCACGCGGTATCAGAACCGGGAGTAGGGGGAAAAGCATCAACATCCCCGTGTGAGAAATCAACAAAAATTCCATCAAGTTTTTCACCAATCATTATTGAATTTAAATCTCCAAGAGATTGTCTTACTTCCTGTCCGGGAGCATTATCTGCTTCAAGTAATTTAAATTTTTCTTCAAGTGTCATAATATTTTAATTCTCTGTTTATATAAATCTTTAGAATGAGATACAACGTTTATGCCGATATCAAAGTTGTTTTTTTAAAAGATGAGTTGCGTAGCTATGTCGTAAACTATGCACCATAAAGTTATGATTTTTTTATGAATTATTTGGACTTGCCCGATGTACGGAGGTTTTTGCAGGCCCGCAACTAAAAGTGCTTTCTTAAATAAGCAAGATGTTTTTTGAACAGTCAATAACGCTAAACGGCGACATCGGTATCAGCTAAGGATTTTCCGTGCTAACACCGGAAGCCATTGTTATTGAGCGCATAAAAAAAAGCTGCCTGATTATTCAGACAGCTTTTTTAGTAGCGGAGACAGGACTCGAACCTGTGACCTTTGGGTTATGAGCCCAACGAGCTACCAACTGCTCCACTCCGCGGTATATTTTTTATTGTTGGTAATATCAATTTTTTAACGGGCTACAAAGATAAAGCAATATACGTCAGAATCCAAATTTAATTTCTTTTACTTAACAAAGAAATTCTCCAACTCCTTAACTGTAAGAGATTTTTGCTCCCCGGATTTAAGCTCTTTCAGGTTCACAATCCCCTTTGAAATCTCTTCCTCTCCCACTATAACCAGATAGGGTATGGCTCTCTTATCTGCATAGTCAAACTGTTTTTTGAGTTTTGTTACCTCGGTATAGATCTCTGCAACCACTCCTTGTGCCCTGAGGAGTTTTAAGATTGGTATTATAAACTCCTGCTCCTTTTCGCCCAGGTTGGCAAAAAGAAGCTTGGTTCCTCCGGCAGCCTCAGCCGGGAACTTATCCAGAGCCAGCAGTACATCATAGATACGGTCTGCCCCGAAAGAGATTCCAACACCCGATACCCCCGGAAGCCCGAATATACCTGTAAGATCGTCGTATCTGCCCCCTCCGCAGATGCTCCCTATCTCCACCCCTTTTGCCTTAACCTCAAAGATGGCCCCGGTGTAGTAGTTCAACCCCCGTGCAAGAGAGAGATCCAGCTCTACATCCTGCTCAACTCCGGAGATTGCGATAAGCTCAAAAACTCTTGAGAGCTCATCCAGGCCAAGTGTACCAACTGAAGATGATAAGAGAATAGGTCTCATCGCCTCCAGCTTTTGAGCTGTTGTCCCGCTAAGGAGTAAAATCGGCTCAATTTTATCTATGGCCTCTAACTCTATACCCCTTGAGAAGAGCTCTTTTTTAACCTCTTCCAGCCCAATCTT
>JAUYTH010000164.1 GCA_030695165.1 Bacteroidales bacterium | reverse complement strand
GGTGATAAGATAGAGTTCGCCAATCCGGCGCTCTCACGCATTACCGGGCATCCCGCCAGAAAACTTCTATCTGTACCATTCATTACGCTGATTCATCCTGAAGATCAAAAAATGGTTCTGGACAACTATTCCAGACGTATGAAGGGGCAACAGATAGAAACTGATTATGATTTTAGAGTCATTGCAGATGATGGCTCTGTAATTTGGGTTAATATTAATGCACAGATGATTAACTGGGATGGGAACCCTGCAAATCTCTGTTTTTTTACAAACATTACCGATCGTAAGCATAGTGAAGAGAAACTTGCTGCCCTGTACGAAGAGACAATCCGGATGAACCGGTTGATGCAAGGTAGGGAAGATAGGTTAATAGAGCTGAAAAAAGAGGTAAATAAATTATCTCTTGAGCTTAATCAAAAGATTATATATAAAAGCGTGGAGGATGAGGGATGAATAAAATAAACAATTACAATATGCAGGAAAGTACCAACAAAACTTGTCCAGTCAGCGGGTTACCAATCCTCACCCTACCGGATTTTTGCCGGGTTCTAATAAAAGGAGATAACAATATTTCGCTGCAAAAGATAGGAGATTCAATTGTTTATATGGTTTCTGAAGTCAATTCCAATCTTAAAAACCACGATCTTGACAGATTTAACTCTGTAGTTGAAAGTTTTTGTTCGGAGGCCGGAGTAAAAACACCTTATGTGCAAATCCGTAATCTTGGTGCAGCAAAGGGGCGGGTGCCATTTAGCGTAATGAAAAGGGAGGTCAGGTACTTTTACGACAATCAGCAGACCTTGGTTGGATTGGTACTTATGAATGGGCCTTCGTGGCTCAAACCATTTATTAGTCAGGGAATGCGTTATTTCAATCCTAAGTTCAGAGTAGCCGTTGTAGATAACTATGCAGATGCAATAAAGGCTGCCCGGCAGATTCTGGAGGGGAAGATGGAGAACCCATTCAACACTACTGGGAGCGAAACAGAAAAGGGGATCTATGTTACTGCAAAGGATATTGAGGAGCTAAGCTATGCATTTTCTGTTCTGCAGTTAGACGATGAGGGAGATAACAAGGAGACAATCGTATCCCCGGAGAATCCCCTTGCATATCTCACCGAATCGCTTGAACTGGTCAGAAACGATATATTTGAGCTGAGAGAGAATGAAAGACGCATTCAAAACGAAAGGCTTAAAGAGTCTGAGTCTACAAGGAGACAAATGCTGAGTATGCTGGAAGATGCCGAGGCGGCCCGAACAGCACTGATAAAAGAGGAGGAGTCAAAAAGGATATTGCTCGACAATATCAATATACAAATCTGGTATCTCACAGATGACAGCACATATGGGGCTGTTAACAAGGCATACGCAGACTTTCACGGAATGAAACCAGAAGAGCTTGCCTTTAAAAACCTTTATGATATCTTCCCACAAGAGATTGCAGATAGATACAGAATGTCAAATCAGGAGGTTTTTAACACAAACCAAAATGTTATTACCGAGGAGTGGATGACTCATATGTCGGGCGAAAAAAGGTTGTTTTCCGTAACAAAAACACCAAGATTAAGAAAAAGTGGTAAAGTAGAATATGTGGTATGTTCTGCAACAGATATCACCGCGCAAAGACTGGCAGAGAAAGAGATAAGAGATAACGAGGCTATTCAGCGTTCACTACTTGAAAATATCTCTGTTGGTATTATGCTGGTTGATCCTAAAACTCGAATCATCGAAAGTGTAAACTCTTTTGCTGCAAATATAATTGGAACCTCGGCAGAGAATATCATCGGTAAGCGATGTCACTCATTTGTGTGTGCATCTTTGGAGTACAACTGCCCGGTATGCGATAAAAATCAGGTAGTTGATAATTCTGATCGTCTTCTTTGCCGCTATGATGGCACAAAAATTCCTGTGCTGAAAACCGTTAAGTTTATCGAAATTAAAGGGAGGGAGCTGTTACTTGAGAGTTTTATTGACATCTCCGAACGAAAATTTTTCGAAGAAGAGCTTGCTAAACTATCTGAACTACAGCAGATTATTATGAATATGGCTTCAAAATACATAAATCTCAAGGTCTCTGACATTGAAGCCGGAATTAACCAGTCTCTTGCCGAATTGAGCAAATTTGTGAACGCAGACCGTGGTTATATTTTTGAGTACGACTGGAAAAGAGGTGAGTGCAACAATTCCTATGAGTGGTGCAACGATGGTATTTCACCTCAGATTGATAATTTACAAGAAGTTCCAAATAGTCTGCTCCCCTGGTGGATTGAAAAACATCAGAAAGGAGAGCCTTTATCTATCCCCGATGTCTCTGCACTTGAAGAGGGTGATGGAGTTAGAGAGATCCTCGAACCTCAGGATGTTAAAAGCCTTCTAACTGTTCCGATGATGGATGGTGAAACCTGTATTGGTTTTATCGGTTTTGATTCCGTTAGGTCACACCACATCTATTCGAAAAAAGAGACAGATCTGCTATTAGTATTTGCACAGATGATTGTAAATGTTGGCAATAAAAAGAGATCGCACGATATAATTGCTCATCAGGTTAGTTATCAAAAACTTATTACAGACATCTCATCCGATTTTGTGAGTGCCGATATCAGTAATATTGACTTTAAAATCGACCGTATGCTTAGCCTGGCAGGCCATTTTTTCGATGTGGACAGAAGCTACATTCTACTCATCTCAGACGATAACCTCACTCTAAGCAATACACACGAATGGTGCAAGAGTGATATTCTTCCTCAAAGCAACCACCTTAAAAACTTATTGCTCGATTCACTACCCTGGTGGAAAAAACAGGGAGATAGTCAGACCATCATACATATCCCGGATGTTGAAGCAATGCCCCAAGAGGCCTCAGCCGAAAAAGCTCTACTTAATGAGCAGGATATAAAATCATTGGTGTGCGTCCCAATTATTGCCAATAACAAAACAACCGGGTTTTTAGGTTTTGACGCAGTTAAAGATAAAAAAGAGTGGAACGATAATCAGATCGGGTTCCTTAACATACTCGCAAACACCGTGGCTGATGCTTTTACCAAAGCAACCACAGAAAAACAGCTTATCACAGCCAAAGATCAGGCAGAGGCTGCCAACCGTGCAAAATCGGAGTTTCTGGCAAATATGAGCCACGAAATCCGCACACCTATGAACTCTATTCTCGGATTCAGCGAAGTATTAATCAACATAACCGACAATCCAAAACAAAAAAACTTCCTGAAAACAATACTGGACAGCGGAAAAACCTTACTGTTGCTCATCAATGATATTCTAGACCTGTCAAAGATTGAAGCCGGACATATGGAGATCTCTCCCGAACCCGCAGATCTCAGGGTGATTGTAAATGAGATAAAACAGCTCTTTTGCCAAAAAGCAAAAGAGAAGAATCTCGATTTTTTTGTTGAAGTAGATGATAGGTTTCCCCAAACTGTAATCATTGACGAAATCCGGTTAAGGCAAATACTTCTTAACCTTACGGGCAATGCTATAAAATTCACACACGAGGGTTATGTAAAGATCACAATAAACCTTATAAGTGATAAAAACGGAGTTGTTGATTTTGAAGTATCGGTATATGACACAGGTATAGGAGTTGCTGAGACAGATCAGCAACGGATATTCGAATCCTTTACACAGCAATCGGGGCAGGATTCGCGACAATATGGAGGAACAGGTTTGGGGCTCACAATTACCAAACGCCTTTGCGAACTGATGAACGGAGAAATTGGCATTGAGAGTAAAAGAGGAGAGTACAGCCGTTTTTACGCCAGGTTTTATGACATTAAATATAGTGACGATACAATCGAACACGATAATTTTTATGACTGGGGTGATGATGAGCTTCTTTTCAAAGGATCAAAGATTCTTGTGGTTGATGATGTGCCTTACAATCGGGATCTGGTTCTTGCATTTCTCGAAGATTACAACTTACAACTCTTTGAGGCCGAAAATGGAGAGACTGCCGTAGAACTTTGCAATGCATACGATTTCGATCTGGTATTTATGGACATCCGAATGCCTGGCATAACCGGATATGAAGCTACCGAAATCATACGAAAGAGACAAGAGAGAGCTCATATACCTATAGTTGCATTAACTGCTTCAACAATGAAAAGTGATCTTGAAAGGTTAAATTCACTCTTTGACGGTTACCTTCGGAAACCGATACAAAAGAGATCGCTCATTAACGAAATAATGAAATTTTTACCTTTTGAACGCATAGAAAAAGATGCAGCGAATACTCTTATTGACTCCAAAATGTATGAACCAATAGAGAGTTCCGATATTAAGGCAGAGGTAAAAATAATTTTCAGAGATCTATTCTATCAAGAGATTAACAACCAGGCAAATAGTATGATAGTTGACAATCTTGAAGTACTTGCCGATAATCTTTCTGATTTTGCCATACAATATAATGTTGGGCAATTATTGAATAAAACAGAGGAACTCAGGGAATCTATTGAATCTTTTGATATTGCACGAATCCAAAACTGTTTAAATTCAATTAACTCTTTATTTAACGATTAACCCTACTCCAATGAACCAAACAGATAATAAAATGGCAAAAGATGTAATACTGGTAGTAGACGATCAACCCAACAATCTAAAAGTGATTGCCAGTGTATTAGGCCGCGACTATTCACTAAGTATAGCCAACAGTGGGGCAAACGCTCTTAAAATACTTGAAAACAATACTCCCGACCTTATACTTTTAGATATAATGATGCCAGAAATGGATGGTTTTGAGGTGTGTAAGAGAATTAAGGCAATCGAACGCATCAGACACATTCCGGTGATATTTCTTACTGCAAAAAATGATATTGATGATATCGTTAATGGTTTTAGCAGTGGCGCAGTTGACTATATAACAAAGCCATTCAACTCCGTCGAAGTTAAAGTGAGGGTGCAAAACCACCTTAATCTAAAACACGCTCTGGACGAACTTAAGATCACAAATCAGAAACTACAGGAGCTCAACGCTACAAAAGATAAATTCTTCTCAATTATTGCCCACGACCTTAGAAGTCCTTTCACCAGTATAATAGGATTCAGCGAGTTGCTGGCAGACCAAATGGCTGAAAAAGACTATGATAATATTGAACAATATGCCGGGTTTATTAAACAATCCTCAAAACAGGCAATGGATTTATTGACAAATCTGCTTGAATGGGCACGATCCCAAACCAATAAGATAGAGTATAAGCCGGAAAAAATAGACCTGGTTCATCTTATTGAGGAGACTGTTAAAATGTTCGATCAGATTGCTCTGCCAAAAGGGATAACCATAAAAAGAGTTCTTAATCAAAATTTAGAGGTTACGGCAGATAAGCATATGATAGCTACTGTGATACGAAATCTTATTTCCAATGCGGTTAAATTCACCCGTATGGGAGGTGAGATCTCTGTTTCAGCGCAAAAAGATCAAGAGGAGATAGTCGTTAAGATAAGCGATAATGGAGTAGGTATCCCTGCCAACCGAATTGAAAAAGTTTTTCAGATTGATAATAACAACTCGACTTTAGGCACTGCCAAGGAGGAGGGCACCGGCCTTGGGTTAATCCTTTGTAAAACTTTTGTTGAGAAATCGGGCGGATGGATTAAGGTAGAGAGTGAAGTGGGCAAGGGATCGGTATTCTCCTTCTCTATCCCCTCCTGTTCTCTATAAAACCATCAGTGACTCCATAAAGTTTCGCATATCGAATGTGACCTCCAGGAAACTCTTGCCTCCTGTAATCTCTCTTATCTGTCTGTCTGCAGAGAGGGGGTCCATACGGCCGCTACCCATCTGATCCATTACATTGTTAACTCTGTCCCAGTAATCTTTATGCTTTTGCCACGCCTCGTGAGAAGGTGTACCCGGCTTTGGTCTCTTCTTTTCGAAAAGTGGGTTCATCTTGCTCTTGTAATCCTTTGATGTTCCCCTGGCAATCTCAACATATTTCTCTACCCTCTGAAACTCCGGTGAGCCCTTCATATGCTCTGCTTTGTAGTAGGTGACATCCGAAGTTTGGCCCGCCCAGGCCTTGTTTGCGTGAAGAATCCCGTTCTTCTGGAGGACATTGAGGTCTGCATATGCATCTCCCACCTTGCTGTGAGTAATATTCTCCCAGGAGTGTTTAGGATTTTGACCTGTCTCTGCAAGATACGCCTTCTCCCAGGCATCCTGAGCATCTGAATGCCACGCTTCAACTGAGGTATTCTCTCCGTTTTTCATTGGAGGTATTGGTTTTCCGTCGGGGCCAATTTTTGCCTTTCTTCCTGCATCATAGTCCATATTTACAGTCTTACTTCCAAGCAGATCTTCCGGTTGAACAGTCTCGCCTCTGGCCTGCTTCTCCCTTGCACGTTGCAGTTCTGCAGGGTCAGGTCTGTTACGGATAGGCTCCAGCTGCTCCTTACTCCATCCGCGACCATCCATATCCTGCTGAAAACGCTTCTCAACCCTTGTGTGAACTCTATCCATAGAGTTGCTGTAACGTTTTATAAGATCCAGGTTTTTCGGATTCTTTTGCATAGTCTTCATCATCATCTTGGCCTGAGGTGAGCTGTGGATCTTTGCCGATCTGTCGTCCAACTCCACCAGAATCTTCTTTATCTCACTTGGCGGTGCGCCGGCTTTTCTTGCCTGCTCAAGCTTTTCATATGTCTTCTTGTATGAGGTTACCTTATTCCTGCCATCTGCAACCTGCTCTCTGTAAACAGCCATCTCCTGTTGAGAGAGAGGGCGGTTGAAATCGTCCAGATCCTTTGCAGGCTTTGCCTTTGGACGGTTAGGATCCGGAGCCTGTGCCTGAGATGCTCTTTTTGAGTTGGGGCCGTCAATCTCCGGAAACTCCCCATTTGGTCTTGAGAAGGCAGATGATATTTTTCCCATACCGAAATTGAGCGCTTTGTCGGTGATATAACCTTTTGCAGCCTCCCACCCTGCCCCTTTAATTCCGTCAATAAAGTCTCCTCCATTATTGACAGCCTCCTCGAAGCCGCGGAATCCGTCAACTGCCAGGCCTGCAGCTGTATTATAAGAGCCTGCCACCCTCAGGAAGGCCTCTTTAGGCCCCCCCTCTATGTAACCGGTTACCCCCTGATACATATTATTCACATACTGTCCGCCAAAAAGCGATAGACCCATCATTGTGTAGTCTGCTGTCGTCTTTACTACCTGTGCAGTTTGCAGGCAGCTCTCGGCCCACTCTGCCTCTTCGACTGCCTCTTTATTATCTGCTTTTGCCTGAGCCATCTTCTCTTCGTAATATTTCTTCCCTATTGCGTTAGCCTCCTCAACAACTGCTCTTGCACCCGCCTCGTCCAGATTCCCCACCATCTCACCTTTGAACTTGCTGTTAATTATCTCCCTCGCCTCTCTCGCTTTATCGTCCGGGAGACGATCTGCTGCCTCATAGGCCTTTCTTATGCTGCGGCTTATATTCTCCATCTTCTGCTGATTCTGTGCAATATTTTGGATAAAGCTGCTCTTTGCATAGTCGTCCCAGGCAGATCTCGTGTGTACGGTTTTACCTGTCCTGATTGTAGCAATACGGTCCTTCTCTGCCTGCTGGTCTGCCTGAGCACCAAGAATTCTGAGCCGCAGAGACTCTCTTCTTATGGGATCTCTCTCTTTTGCCAGCTCCTCTCTGTCCTTAACCATATTCTTGTCAATAATTGCCAGGTTGTTAACGTGGAACTGTACAGCCTCTTCATCCAGCTTTTTTCGCTCCTCTGCACTCTTATCGTCAACTAAATGCAGTCCATTTGCTACAGGCTTTGCAGATGTCTGGACAGGGCTCTTCTTAACTGTACCGGCAGATGCAACTCCGCCCGACATCTCCGCTGCAAAGCTCTTCTTAAGCTCATCCGGAATAAATATATTATCGGGATCGTGGGCAAAATCATCCCATCTCCCCTCTTCGGTCCACTTTATAGCTGTTTTGAAAAAGGCATCTGCCATACGGTTCTTAGTAATTGCCTTTGTAAACGAATCCTCCCATATAGAGAAATTTTTATTCTGCTTTTTATCAAGGTCAATAAGTTGCCTCATCCTTGAATCT
>JAUYTH010000161.1 GCA_030695165.1 Bacteroidales bacterium | reverse complement strand
AATTCCTGCCTTGCCACCCGATACCCTAAGCGCTTCGGTTGGACATACTTTCATACAGTGAGAACACCCTATACAGATATCCTCAACTATCTCAAGTGCCCTGTTATATGTAGTCTGACGTCTGCTCACCTTATAAATGCAAAAAAATTACTCTAAAATCTTATCTCAATATTAAGAGTGGTACCCTTTCCCACCTCAGTTTCAATTGTAAGCGAATCTGCATTTTCGCTGATATTAGGAAGTCCCATTCCGGCTCCGAATCCCATCTCTCTTACTGCAGGAGAGGCTGTTGAGAAACCTTTAGTCATAGCTCTGGTGACATCGGGGATTCCGGGGCCCTCATCTACAAGTTTCAGCTTTATTCCGGAGCTCTCTATATCTGCATAAATAACCCCTCTGTATGCGTGTGCCACAATATTAACTTCGGCTTCGTAAAGTGCCACAACCACTCTTTTAATTACAGATGAGTCAACACCAAGCTGCTTAAGGTTCTTCTTTACCTGTGAGGCTGCATAACCCGCCTGCGTAAAATCTCCTCCCTCTACCTTGTACTCGAAATGCATATTAGTATACAGGTTTTAATCCGGCATTGAAAAGAATACCGGCACATCTAAACATAGAGAATTTGCTTTTAATAATGAGGATATTATCCTCTTGGGCCAGCTCCAGCATCTCATTGGTAACCTCCTTGTTTCTGCATAAAAGCATATAAGGAGCATCTGACATCTCCGCTGTTCTGATGGACTGAATGTTGGCAAGTCCGGTTATAAGCAGAAAATGGTCTTTTTTTATGGTGAGAACGTCACTCATAAGATCTGAAGCAAATGCAAACTCAACACTATCGTCAAGCCTGCTCTCTCCGCTTACTACTGTACCCTCTGTGAGAGAACATATATCCCTTAATATCATTTGGTTATAAATTTTTTATATAACATCTTCTCTTCATATATGGCTCGTAGCCGTATCTGTCCCAAACTTTGTACGCAGAATTATTCTCTGCCTGCGGGTTGGTAATGGCGTACTTTATTGTTCCTCTTTCAAGGTTGGTAGCGATATGTGTGTGATAAATTGATGAAATTCCTTTGTTCTGCCACTCCGAAGATGCTCCCAGCAGCAGTAAATCAATTGTTGTATAGTTACGAAACTCCCTTAGTATATGCAAAAAGCCAAAAGGGAAGAGTTTACCGCCAGCCCTCTTAAATGAGTTTGAAAGGTTGGGAACACATATTCCAAAGGCAGCAATATTATCCTCTCCGTCAAGAATGATGCAGGTAAGCTCCTTTCTAAGTTTAGAGAAGTAATCTTTAGCAACCTTCTCCACCTCGGACTCTGTTAATGGTACAAAATTATCTATATCCTTAAAACCTTCGTTGTAGCTCTTCTGGAAACTCTTTAAAAGTTTACTTGAACCTTTAAGTTCTTTAATATCCATAATTCTGAGATTATGTTTCTCCAGCAACATAGAGTTAATTCGTTTAATCTTATCCGGAACCCCCTCATCTGCACGAAGCTTAATCTGAACCCAATCTACCTGCTTCTCAAACCCCAGCTCGTCCATAATTGGTGAGTAGTACGGGTAGTTATAGAGGCAATTTATTGGAGGGGTGTTTTCAAATCCCTCAATCATCATCCCCTGACGGTTGAGGGTGTTATAACCAAGAGGGCCGTGCATCTGCTCCATTCCAAGCTCCCTTCCCCACTGGGCAACCTTATCCAGTAACGCAGCAGCTACCTCCCGGTTATCTATAAAGTCAAACCAGCCAAAACGGACTCTCTTTTCAAAATGGTACTCGTTTGAGTGAGGATTCCAGATACCGGCAACTCTTCCTACTATTTTACCATTGTTGTCAATTGCAACCCACATCTTGATTTTACAGTACTCAAGTGCAGGGCTTTTAGTTAGAGTTTCAAATTCATCTCCGTTAAGTACAGGCACATACTGATTGTTGCCTTTATATAGTCTATGAGGAAACTTTATGAATTTTTTAATCTGGGAGGGTGTTGTAACCTCTTTAATTTTAAATTCCATAAGTGCAGGGTTTAGTTTAGGTTATATCTTGCAAATGTACTAAAAAAAAGGTAGAAAGCTTAATCTATGATATCATCCTCAAGGATATGGAGTAACGCTGCCTGAGCAGCAATACAGCCAAAAACTGCAGGCATATAGGATATTGTCCCTACCTGAGACTTCTTATTCTGCTCCTGAACAGCAATAATTGCATCTGTGTCCGGAAGCTCCTCCGAAAAGACCACCTTAAAACCTTTGCTTATCCCAACTTTTCTTAACCGTTTTCTTAACATATATGCAAGCGGGCAGTTAAACGATTTAGATATATCCTTCACCTTTATTTTTGTGGCATCTCTCTTTGCGCCGGCTCCCATAGAGCTGATTAGTGTTATGGAGTTCTTTACACAATACTGTATAAGAGCAATTTTGGGAGAGAGAGTATCGATGGCATCAATTAGACAATCTATTTTAAGCCCGTCTAAAAGGGTGTGAACATTCTCCTCTGTTAAATACTCCCCTATTGATACAATCTCGAGATCTCTGTTAATATCCCTGAGTCTCTTCTCCATAAGCTCTACCTTAGAGTGCCCTAAAGTGCTGTCCAATGCCAGAAGTTGTCTGTTTTTATTGGAAAGATTCACAACATCGCTGTCCAGGATAACCACTCTTCCTGCTCCTGCCCGGACTACCATCTCTGCAGCATAAGCTCCTACACCGCCAAGCCCGATTACTGCAAAAGTTGTCCTGTTCAATTTTTCTAAAGACTCTCTGCCAAGAAGTAGTTCACTTCTGGATTGCCACTCGTACTCCTTCATATTACAACTTTTTTGCCTCCTCCCATATGAGATTCATCTCATCAAGAGAGAGATCTTTAAGAGATTTACCTTTTTTAATAGTATTATCTTCCAGATAGTTAAATCTCTTGATAAATTTTTTATTGGTCATCTCAAGCGCAGTATCCGGGTTGATGTTGTATAACCTTGCAGCATTCACAAGTGAAAATAGCAGATCTCCAAACTCTTGTTCGGCACCTCTTCCGTCTCCACCCTCAATATTTGAGCTTAAAGACCCTCTCTCCTCTTGGATTATCTCACTCTCAAACTCGGCTATCTCCTCTCTCACCTTATCCCAAACCTGTTCACGAATATCCCAGTCAAATCCCACGGCTCTAGCCTTGTCCTGAATACGATATGCCTTGACCAATGAAGGTAGTGAGCCGGGAACTCCGCTCAGCAGGCTTCTGTTCCCATCCTTCTCTTTTCCTTTTAGTTGCTCCCAATTCTCTATAACCTCCCGGGTTCCGTTCACCTCTGTTTGAGAAAAAACGTGAGGATGCCTGTAAACCAACTTATTACACAAACCTTCAATAATCGTTGAGATATCAAAAACTCCCTGCTCCTGGCCTATCTTTGCATAGAAAACTATGTGCAAAAGAATATCTCCAAGCTCTTTACCAATGTTGGCGCTCCCCTTTTCCAGAATTGCATCGCTTAACTCATAGGTCTCTTCAATTGTGAGAGGCCTGAGAGACTCCATTGTCTGCTCCCTGTCCCAGGGGCACTTAGCCCTTAGTTCATCCATAATATCTAAAAGTCTCTCAAAACTTTTAACTGCCTTCTCTCTTTCCATTTATAATATTTTTTCTTTTTTCTCAACATACTCCGTTTGTGCAAATCTTATCCGGATCTCCGAGGATGGATTAAGATTTTCCAGTAATGTTATATTGCCTTGATTAACTGCAATTTCCAACAACCCGACCGAATTAAACAGTGCAATAATCTCTCCCGGAGTGCTATCGTTATAACCTCTTGAAATCTTGTTGATTTTTGTATATGGTCCTTGTACAAAAATTGTAAAGTCTCTCCCTTTATGAATAGAGTCAAAAACCCTCTTCTCAATATTTGTTATTGCATTACCGAATGAATCAATGTAGAGTACCCTTCCGGTAATGTTGTTGTCGTTATGGACAACCCCGGGAGAAGACTCTCTCTTAATACTGCAGATTTTGGTCCTAGTCTCAAAGCTGTTAGTGCAGATGATATCTACAGCCTCCTTAAACAACTCCAACGAAGTGAAACTTGTAAAGATGATATCCCTCCCTTTGAGAATCTCAAAACATACAGCTGGCGGATTATCAAATAGCAGCGAAAATCTCCCATCATTCACCCCAACAAAATAGTGCCCCTCTCCAAAGACAATTACGATATTTGTCCCTTGAGCAGGCTCACTCATCACACCCATCAGATGGATTGTATTTTGAGGAAAATGGCGATAAGTAGATTTAAGTATGAAAATTTCCTGCAAAACATCAAAACTCGGAATGGAATTTGTTATATCGACCACACTAATATCGGATGACAAAGATAAAAGTGATCCCTTGAGTGCACCAAGATAATAATCACCATTTTTCCAGTCGCTTGTAATTGTAACTAATGTCATCCTTTAGAACTAATATTATGCAAAGATAGGAAATTTTAATACATTTGCCGCTTGAATTTATTTAGGCAATATTATATCAATCCAACTAAATATCAATTATTTAATATGCACAAAAATCTAAAGTTCATCAGTGCCGACGAAGCTGTTAGGGTGGTAAAATCCGGTGACCATATTCACCTGAGCAGTGTTGCAAGCGCACCCAAAATTCTGATTGATGCTCTTATACGCGCAGGTGAGAGAGGTGAGTTAAAGGACGTGAGAATCCACCATCTCCACACCGAGGGTGAGGCCCCCTATGCAGACCCAAAATTTGAAGGTATATTCTTTCATCAGGCATTCTTTGTAGGGAGCAATGTTAGAAAAAGCGTTCAGGCCGGTTATGCAGATTATATCCCGGTATTTCTGAGCGAAACCCAAAAGCTTTACAGAAGTGGAATCCTCCCGTGCAACGTAGCAATGATACAAGTCTCTTACCCGGACAGACACGGCTTTGTTTCACTGGGAACCTCGGTAGATGCCACACTCGCTGCAATAGAGACAGCAGAGTATGTAATTGCCGTAGTTAACAAGAGTGTTCCGCGGGCTTGGGGTGATGCAATGATACAGATGAATATGATAGATCTCTTTGTCGAGGATAACACACAACTGGAGCCTGCTCACTTTGCAGAGCCGGACCAAATTGAGACAGCTATCGGAAAAAACTGTGCTGCACTTATAGAGGACGGAGCAACACTGCAGATGGGTATCGGAGCAATACCCAATGCCGTTCTGGCACAGCTTGGAGGGCACAAGAACCTTGGAATTCACACAGAGATGTTTGCAGACGGAGTTCTCCCCCTTATAAGAAGCGGCGTGATTAATGGAGCGAATAAGGTTCTGGACAGAGGTAAACTGGTTGCAACATTCCTGATGGGCTCTCAACAGGTTTATGACTTTATAGATGATAACCCTATGGTCCTGATGCAAGATGTGGCCTATACAAATGACCCTTGTATTATTTCTAAGAACCCGAAAGTTACTGCAATAAACTCTGCGCTTCAGGTAGATCTTACAGGTCAGGTGTGTGCAGATTCCATCGGTACAAAACACTATTCCGGAGTTGGAGGACAGGTAGACTTTATCTACGGAGCCTCTATGTCTCAAGGTGGTAAGGCAATAATTGCAATGCCGTCACTTACGAATAAAGGGGTGAGTAAAATCTCTCCAATACTAACACCCGGTGCAGGTGTGGTAACCACACGAAATCACATTCACTGGTTTGTAACAGAGTTTGGTGCCGTTAATCTTTATGGGAAATCACTACAAGAGCGTGCAAGAATGGTTATAAGCGTTGCACATCCAAACTTTCGTGAGGAGCTGGACAGAGCCGCTTTCGAAAGATTCGGCCCTCACTATCACT
>JAUYTH010000147.1 GCA_030695165.1 Bacteroidales bacterium | reverse complement strand
GTGAAAAAAGCCTCTATCCAACCAGTATTGATACCATTTACTCTCGGTTTGAGAGGGGTCATATTTTGCGGAAATTTCCATTTTTAATGAAGTGGTTATTAAAACTAAACTACAAAGCTAATCAATTTAAAAAAAGTGAACAAAATTAGCTATTAAGAAAAAATCTTATCTTTGCGGGAATTATAAAAACCTTCAATTATATGAGTGCTGAGAATGAATTGAATATAGAATTAAACAGCGATGTGGCTCAGGGATCTTATTCCAACCTCGCAATTATCACCCACTCAAGCAGTGAATTTATTATCGATTTTATACGAATGCTTCCCGGGGTTCCGAAAGCTCAGGTAAACAACAGAATAATAATGACTGCAGAACACGCCAAGAGACTCTACCTGGCACTTCAGGATAATATTGCAAAATTCGAGAGTCAATACGGCGAGATAGTACTTCACAATGAACCTATAAACAGAGTACCCATAAACTTTGGCAACAGTTCTGCCGAAGCCTAAACTTCCATTTAAATACAATATGACAAAAAAACTTAAGATTGTTGTTCTGGCCAAACAGGTGCCGGATACCCGAAATGTAGGTAAAAACGCAATGAAAGAAGATGGTACGGTAAACCGTGCAGCTCTTCCCGCAATCTTTAATCCGGAGGATATGAATGCTCTGGAGCAGGCGTTAAGATTAAAAGATCGTCACCCCGGAAGCGTAGTTTTACTGCTTACAATGGGTCCTGCCAGAGCTGCCGAAATTATCCGCGAAGGATATTACAGAGGAGCAGACGGAGGCGTATTGCTTAAAGATAGAAAATTTGCTGGTGCAGATACACTAGCATCCTCATATGCCCTGGCAATGGCATTAAAAAAGATGCAACCGGATATTATCATTGCCGGCAGACAAGCAATTGACGGAGATACTGCACAGGTAGGTCCTCAGGTGGCCGAGAAGCTTAACTTACCACAGGTAACATATGCAGAAGAGATTGTCGGATTTGAAAAAAACAGACTGGTTGTTAAAAGGCGTCTTGAGAGAGGCGTAGAGAGTGTAAGGACACCACTACCGGCTGTAATTACAGTGCACGCTACGGCTCCCGAGTGCCGTCCAAGAAACGCAAAACAGCTTATGAGGTTCAAACACGCCAGAACACTTACCGAGGAGCAGGATAATGAGCACAACTCATATCTTCCTGTTGTTAGCCTCGAATCATTGAGAATACCTGAGTGGGGAGTTGCAGATGTTGGTGGAGAGGAGAGTCACTATGGCCTCTCCGGATCACCTACCAAGGTAAAGAAAATCGAGAATATCGTTTTTCAGGCCAAAGAGTCTAAAAGACTAACATCTTCTTTTGAGGAGATCGATATGCTAATGACAGAACTTATATCTTCTCATACAATCGGATAACAAAAACTATCAAAAATGGACAACATAATAATCTATATAGAGACTGAAGGTGGCAAAATTTCAGATGTAAGTCTGGAGTTACTGACAAAAGGGCGCACTCTTGCCGGGGAGTTGTCGTGTAAACTTGAGGCACTAATCATTGGCAGCAGTGTAGAACAGCACACTCAAGAGCTGTTTAATTATGGAGCAGAAACAATATATCTTGCTCAGGATAAAAGGCTTGAGCATTATTTAACTCTTCCGTACTCTGCAATAACCATAGACCTTTTCAAAAAAGAGAGACCTCAAATAGCACTTTTCGGTGCAACAAGCATAGGAAGAGATCTGGCTCCAAGAGTATCAAGTGCACTGGTTAGCGGACTTACTGCAGACTGTACATCACTTGAGATTGGAAATCACAAAGAGGTTAAGAGCGGAAAAGAGTATCACAACCTGCTTTATCAGATAAGACCAGCCTTTGGAGGTAACATAATTGCAACTATAATTAATCCTGACTGCCGTCCACAGATGGCTACAGTACGCGAAGGTGTAATGAAAAAAGAGCCTTTAACAACCCCTGTCAAAGGTGTTGTTAAGGTAATCGAAACTAAAGATATTATCAAACCGGAAGATTTTGTCGTCGAAATTATTGAGAGGCACATAGAGGAGAGGAAAATTGACATCAAAGGGTCGCCGATAATTATTGCCGGAGGTTTTGGAGTTGGTTCCAAAGAGAATTTCAACCTTCTTTATGAACTTGCATCTGTTTTGGGTGCAGAGGTTGGAGCATCCAGAGCTGCAGTAGATGCCGGCTTTGCCGAAGGGGCAAGGCAGATAGGACAAACGGGTATCACCGTAAGACCTAAGCTCTATATAGCTGCTGGAATCTCCGGACAGATACAGCATACCGCCGGGATGGATCAATCTGCTATGATTATTTCAATAAACAGCGATCCAAATGCTCCTATTCACCAGATTGCAGATTACGCAATAATCGGTGATATGAACGAAATCATCCCAAGGATGATAAAATCTTATAAATTAAACAGTAAATAGTTATGGCAAACTACTATAAAGATAATAGAGAACTTAAGTTTCAATTTAACCACCCCTTGATGTCTAAGATTGTCAGACTCAAAGAGCAGGACTTTAAAGATTCGGGAAATTTTGACTATGCACCTTGTAATTTCGAAGATACAGTTGACACTTATGATAAGGTGATGGAGATACTGGGGGAGATTTGCGGTGAAACGATAGCCTCAAATGCAGAAGAGGTAGATAAACAGGGGCCTCACCACGAGAACGGGAGAGTTACATATGCTCCGGGTACTCAGAAAAACCAAGATACTCTCACACAGGCAGGACTTTACGGAATGTCACTCCCAAGGGAGTTTGGCGGACTAAACTTCTCTATGGTACCATATGTAATGGCTGCAGAGATAGTAGCTAGGGCTGATGCGGGATTTGCCAACATCTGGGGTCTTCAGGATTGTGCAGAGACTATTCACGAATTTGGTTCAGAGGAGATTAAACAGGAGTTCCTTCCAAGAATTAATCTTGGAGAAACCTGTTCTATGGACCTTACAGAACCGGATGCCGGAAGTGACCTTCAGGCAGTAATGCTAAGAGCCTCCTTTAATGAAGCTGCCGGAATGTGGTATCTCAATGGAGTTAAGCGCTTTATAACCAACGGAGATGCTCAGATAAAACTGGTTCTGGCTCGTTCAGAAGAGAATACAACAGACGGAAGAGGGCTCTCATACTTTGTTCACGACCAGGCGTGGGGTGGAGTTACTGTAAGAAGAATTGAAAACAAGCTAGGTATTAAGGGATCTCCAACCTGCGAACTTGTTTTCAATAATGCTCCTGCCAAAATAGTTGGTGAGAGAAGAATGGGGTTAATCAAATATGTTATGTCTCTAATGAATGGAGCACGTCTTGGAGTTGGTGCCCAGTCTGTAGGTATATCCGAAGCAGCATACAGAGAGGCGCTCAAATATGCTCACGAAAGAGCACAGTTTGGTAAGCCAATTATTCAATTTCCTGCAGTTTATGAGATGCTTGCGGTTATTAAAGCAAAACTCCAGGCTTCTCGTGCTCTGTTGTACGAGACCACTCGTTTTGTAGATTTGTATAAAGCCTATGGGTATGTTGGCGAGAGCCGGAAACTTACTCCGGAAGAGAGAGCTGAGTCAAAGCAGTATCAGAAACAGGCAGATATGCTTACCCCTATGTTAAAACTGATGGCTTCTGAATACTCCAACCAAAATGCATACGACTCTCTTCAGATACACGGAGGATCGGGCTTTATGAAGGACTACCCTATTGAGAGACTTTTCCGGGATGCCCGTATTACAACTATATATGAAGGAACATCACAGCTTCAGGTTGTTGCTGCTCAAAGGTATGTAACTAACGGAGGCTATCTGGCTCTAATGCGCGAGTATGAAAAGATCCCACTTAAAGCTGAACACGAATTACTTAAAAAGATACTGGTAGAGATGACTCTCCAATACGAAAAGAGTGTAGAGCTGCTTGCAGGAAAAGATAATGATTATATTGACTTTCACGCAAGAAGATTGGTAGAGATGGCCTCTCACATTATAATGTCCTATCTGCTTCTGATTGACTCCCAGACTGATGATAGTTTTGAAAACTCTGCACAGATTTTCATTAATAAATCAAGAGCCTGGAATAACGAGAGATATACATATCTCAAAGATTTTTCACCTTTTCAGCTAAGTTCTTTTCTAGCTGTCAAAGAGGAGAGAGTACCGGAAGCATAATTTTAAGCCGGTAAAAAAGAGGATGACCGAGTATTACTGGTCATCCTCTTTTTTTTTAACAAGGGTCGTTGCTGTAGAGGCACTCTGCACACTCATCACTACCCTCTGTCTCAATAGTAACGTGCCCTATGTCGTAATTAAATGCTATCTCTCTTACACCTCTTTTAAGCTCCATCACTGTTCTCTTCCCAATGCCCTCTTTAACCACAATATGCAGTGTAAGAATGTGATTTTCACCATCCATTGTCCAGAGATGAACATCGTGAATTGACTCTATATCTAATAATTGAAGTATCTCACCCCTTAGCTTATCCTGATTAATTCCTCTGGGAACCTCCTGCAACATTATGCTAATGGTCTCCTTAAGATTTTTATAGACATTGAAAAGAACCCAGAGTGTAATTGCAATAGATAATATCGGATCCAAAACCGGAACTTCTACAAAGATCATTACAATACTGGCAACAAATACAGCTACCCAACCTAAAACATCCTCCATCATATGGAGTAAAACGGCTCTCTCGTTATGGCTAGCCCCTCCCCTAAGCTTTAGGACTGCAGCTCCGTTAACAATTATCCCCAGAATTGCCAAAAGCAACATCCCTTTGGCATCTGACTCCTCAGGTTGAATAACCCTTAAAATTCCTTCCCTAATTATAAAAACGGCTCCAATTACAAGAATAACAGAGATAAATACAGAGCCCAGCAACGAGAATCTTTTATACCCGTATGAGAAACGATTATCACCCTTTTTGGATGATACTCTCTGTAGATAATATGCAACTCCCAAAGATAGAGAGTCTCCAAAATCGTGTACCGCATCCGATAGAATTGCAACCGAGTTGGTCAGCAGCCCCCCTACAAGCTCAATAATTGCAAAAAACAGATTCAAAAAAAAGGCAATTGCTATATTGCGCCCTGAGTTTTCATTACTTTTATGATGATGGTCTATTCCCATATATAGCACAATTTTTTTAACTTTGTTAACTTATAAAATTTAGAAAATGGAAAGGAGACTAAATCTCATCACCCTCTACTCATCTCTTAACGACCAAGAATCTCTGGATTTAGACAACAGAGAATCGATGAAATTCATACGTTCAGTTTTCAATACAAAGATTATTAATCCAGATGATATATCAAAGGATATGCCTGGGAATGGTTTCACAATGGTATTTATTGCATCGGGGGGTAGTGAAGAGATATTTATGAAAATATCAGATATGCTCCCCAAGCCTGTTATTTTACTCAGCGACTCATACCACAACTCCCTGGCGGCTTCAATTGAGATATCCTCCTGGCTTAATAATATGAAGATTATGCATAAGCATATCAATATCCCTGCTGAGCCCTCCAGAAGATATATTGAAGAGATAGTAGAAGAGCTTGAGTACTATGAAAAGATACAAAAAGGGCTTAGAACCATCTCTAAACTCAGAATCGGGTTGATTGGCGGAGAGTCAGCCTGGCTTATATCCTCGAAAATAGATAAAAAGAGCATTGAGACACTTTACGGCGTTAAATTTATAGATATCTCCACCGATGATGTTATTGAACAGTTCAAGCTTGAAAAGGCAGATGATGCTGACTCCTGGCAACTGATAGAGGAGCTTGTAAAAAACAGGGAGATAACTACTGCTGCAGAGACTGTCATAGATGCTGTTAAGATGTATAACTCTCTTAATCACATATGTATTCGTGAAAATCTTGATGCTTTTACCATAAAGTGTTTTGATATCCTCTCTCCTTGTAATACTACTGCCTGCCTTGCACTTTCACTAATGAATGATAATGGAATAGTTGCAGGATGTGAAGGGGACATACCATCTCTGTGGAGTATGATATTAGCCAAAGAACTCTGCTCAAGCAGCTCTTTTATGGCTAACCCCTCCTCTATTGAAAGGGTTGATAACAGCATAGATTTTGCTCATTGTACTGCTCCCCTCTCACTTGGTAAAAGCTATAAGCTAACCTCTCATTATGAGTCGAAAAAAGGAATTGGAGTTGCATCGAAAGTTAACCTTGGAAAGTTTACCCTCTTTAAATGCGGTGGTGAACATCTCGATAAATTCTGCCTCTTTGAAGGAGAAGTGGTTCAAAATACTTCAATTACAGAGAGATGCCGGACTCAAATCAAGTTTATTTTCAAATCTGAGGAGGATATTGACTCTTATCTCGGCTCCTATCTTGGAAACCACTCAATATTGATACCGGGTAAGCATAAGAAAACTATTAAAAAATTTATTCAACTACAAAATAAATAAGATCTATTACTTTCTTAAAATAACAATGCTAAATATGAATAATAATCGAAACATATGTAGAATAGCGGCTCTCTCCTTTGCAGTTACATCAATCTTTTCGTCTCAATTTATAACTGCACAGGTAGTAAGCAACAGTGATCCAATAATTGAAAATGCTATTCGTGCAATCTCTTCGGATAGTATGAGAGTCTATATTTCGGATCTGCTCGAGTTTCACACCAGACATAACCTGAGTAGTAAGAATTCCGACACAAAAGGTATCGGAGCTGCTGCAAAATATATTGAAAAGAGAGTAAAGGGTTTTGCTAAAGGCAAAGAGAACTTTATAAAAACAGAGGTAATTAAGTATCGTGCAGGTGGTCCGGAAAGCCGTCTTGGAAGAGAGATAACTCTCTCAAATGTTATCACCACCATTAAAGGAACCTCTGCCGATGATTCCAGAGTTATAGCACTTTTGGCTCACTACGACAACAGAGTAGATGACAACAGCGATTCGACAACCTATGCTCCGGGTGCAAACGATAACGGAAGCGGAGTTGCTGCATTAATGGAGATTGCAAGAGTGCTCTCCAATGTGAGGATACCTGTTACTATCAAACTAATGTTTCTCTCCGGGGAGGAGCACGGACTTCTTGGGGCAGTACATATGGCAGATATTGCAACAAAAGAGGGGTGGAACCTTATTGCGGTTTTAAACAATGATATGATTGGAAACACCCATTCAAGCGATACGGACATTAAAAACAATACTCTTCTTAGAGTCTTTTCCGAGAACATCCCTTTTACAGAGAGTGAACAGGGGTCAAAGGAGAGGGTATTCAACTCTTCGGAGAACGATAGTCCATCAAGGCAGCTTGCCAGATATATCAAAGAGAGCGGTGAGCGATATGTTCTCAATCATAAAATCAAGCTTATATACAGAAATGATCGTTTCGGACGAGGCGGAGACCACACTCCATTCAGTCGTAAAGGATTTACTGCAATAAGGCTATGCGAATATTACGAAAACTACGACAGAACCCACCAAAAAGTAGGTATCAGAGATGGAAAATCATATGGAGACATCATTGAAGGTGTTGATTTTGAATATTTAAGAAAAAATAGTGCAGTAAATCTGGCCACAATTATGAATCTCGCTCTGGCCCCAATGCCCCCGATAAATGTAAAAACAGATATCTCCACTCTTTCAAACAAGACAACTATCTCCTGGCGTGCACCCGAAAATGGGGAGAGACCTTACGGATACTATCTTCTTATCAGGGAGACAGATAAATCTGAATGGGAGAGAAAAATCTTTGTAAAAGGGGAGTCCGTTGAGGTACCTTTGAGTAAAGATAACTACTTTTTTGCAGTTCAGTCTGTAAGTAAAAACGGAAATGAGTCTCTTGCTCAATTCTCAAGCGGGAGAAGATAAGATGGAAAAAAAGAGCTACAGAATCTCCTTTGTCGGATATGGAAATCTTGCGTACAGGCTATCTTTGGCCTTGAAATACTCAGGTATGGAGATTGAGTATATTTTCGGAAAGGATCTTCAGGAGGCATCCAAGCTTGCCTACATCCTTAATAAACCCGAAAATAGTCACTCCTCCTATCAAATAGAAACAACAGTTGCTCAGAATCTTGCAACACTGGCAGGAAGTGATATTGTTATACTAGCCGTATCGGACAGATCTATCGCTGAAGTTGCTGCAGCGCTTTCCTATTTAAAAGAATTCAAGAGTAGTACTCCAACTATACTTCACTGCAGTGGTGCATCTGAAGCCTCTCTGCTTTATGACTTTGAGAATAACGGGGTACTTTATCCCTTGATGACACTCTCAAAAACCAAACCTGTAGATTTTTCTGTTGTACCCTTTTTCCTTGAATACTCAAACGAAAAGGTAAAAAGAGAGTTGACCGATATCTGTTATTTTCTAAAATCTGAGTACAAGTTTACAGATTCACAGGAGAGAATAAAGTTGCACCTTGCTGCCGTATATGTGAGTAACTTTGTGAACTATCTCACAGGTCTTGCTTTTGATTTGGCAAAACCGAACCAGATGTTTCTAATGTCATTGGCAATAGAGACAATCAGAAAAGCTTTTCTATATCAACACCCCTCTTTGGTACAAACCGGGCCTGCCAAAAGAGGTGATATTGAGACATTGGAAAAACACCTTAAGCTTCTTCAAGAGTACCCGGAACATAAAGCTGTATACGAAATATTATCGGGATTTATCTCCCAAAACCGCAAACTTCTTTAATATGTCAAATTATAAGATCAAACTTTCTAAGATACGAGCATTCGCATTCGATGTAGACGGAGTCTTCACGGACGGAACTGTATTGGCTACAGATTCAGGGGATCTGCTTCGTTCTCACAATGCAAAAGATGGTTATGCCGTGAGGATGGCAATATTGAGTGGATATCCTGTTGCGATTATTACAGGAGGCTCTTCTGAGAGTATTATTAAGAGATTCGCCCTAATTGGGGTAGAGGATATCTATCTCAAATCTATAAATAAGATGCCGGATTTTCTTGATTTCTGCTCAAAAAACAGGATCAGCCCCGATGAAGTATTATTTATGGGTGACGATATCCCAGATCTTGAAATTCTTAAAAACTGCGGATTGGCTACTTGCCCTTCGGATGCAGTAAATGAGGTTAAAGAGGTAAGTGAATATATCTCAATTCACCCTGGTGGCAAGGGTTGTGTAAGAGATGTAATTGAACAGACTCTTAAGATTCAGGGCAAATGGTACCCCAACACCGGGGCCTTTTCCGGATGATTTTTTCACTCTACAAAACTTATGAAATTGCTGATTGATTTAGTTAAGGATTACAAAATTATACTTGCATCTGCCTCTCCCAGAAGAAGCGAGTTGATATCTGGCCTCGGAATACCTTTCACCATTGAAATAAACTCCGAAACCGGAGAAGAGTATAGTGACAGCAGTCACCCTTTTGATGTTCCTGAGATTCTCTCTTTAAGGAAATCTCTCTCATTTGGCAGAGAACTAGATCCGAAAGAAATTCTTATAACAGCAGACACTCTTGTTATTTGTGAAAATCTTATATTGGGCAAACCCGCGAACAGAGAGCAGGCTTGCGCTATGCTAAGGATGCTCTCTTCAAAAGCACATAAAGTTGTTACCGGAGTAACTCTTAGAAGCAGAGAAAAAACGGAGAGCTTCAGCTGTGAGACAACAGTCTATTTCAGGGAGATTTCGGATAGAGAGATAGAATTTTATGTAGATAACTTCTCTCCATACGATAAAGCGGGAGCATATGGAGTGCAGGAGTGGATAGGATTCACAGCAATTTACAAAATCGAGGGGTCATATTTTAATGTTATGGGATTGCCGGTACAAAAGCTGAGTGATACTCTAAGTGCATTTATTTTATCCCTTTAACAAGAATAATCTTCTCACCATCTACCTTAACTCCTCCCCTATCTGCCATCTCCCGTAAGATATCCAGATAACATCCGCTCTCATCTTCAATCATTGAGGATATCTCTTCCATTGTTCTGGATGACTCCATCAAAATCTCAATCAGCCTTCTCTCTATCTCCTGAAGATAATATTTTCCCTCTCTCACAGCTCTTTTCCCGATACAAATATCACAGATACCGCAATCATAGCCCTCACTCTGCCCAAAATAGAATGTAAGATAACGTGAACGGCACAAAGACTCCTCATTGACATACTCAATAACTGCCTCAGTTCTATTTACAAACGCCTCTTTTCTCTTTTGATACTCACTTTCAGAGATATATAACCCTTTCTCCTCAAGTCTCTCCTCTAGGAAAATAAGCAGAGGCGATCTGGCTCCCGGGATATAACCAATCACACCCATTCTCGATAACTTAATTAGCATTGATACCACAGCTGCTCTGCTATTTCTGGTCACCCGTGCAATATACTCCTCATCAATAGAGAGATATCCACTAAAGAGACCCTCATATAACCTTAAAAGTGATTTTATAAAAGAGTCCAGAGATTCGTTCTTGAGTTGAATAGCATATAGTTCGTCTCTGTTTACAAGAAACATTATTCTTGAAGGGTTATCCAGCTCTTCTGTAAGTTTAACATATCCACAACTTTCAAGATATTTTATAGCGTAATAGATAGTTGAAGTGTGTAATTTGTATTTAGAAGCGAACTCAAGCAGGTTGAATCTTACTGACTCCCCTTTGCCCGAACCGTAAGAGTAGTCGAAATATCGGTATAGCTTCTGGTAGATATCCTTGAGAAAATCTATCTCCGGGAAAGTGATTGAGGCAATTTGCCTCAGTCGTCTAACGTCATTACTATTCCACAAAAGAATAGCATATGATCTTATGCCGTCTCTTCCAGCTCTTCCTGCCTCCTGAAAGTATGCCTCAATAGATTCCGGAATATCAAAATGGCAGACAAATCTCACATCCCCCTTATCAATTCCCATTCCAAAGGCGTTTGTAGATACAATCACAGATGTAATACCGTTATGCCACTCATCCTGTTTGCTTGTCCTGAGTTTTGAAGAGAAGCCGGCGTGGTAGGAATCTGCAGAGATACCCTGTGATCTAAGAAAGGCTGATACCTCCTCTGCACGCCTTCTCTCTCTTACATAAACTATTGAGGAGCCCTTTACGGATCTGACTATTTTTAGCAGTTGTCCGTTTTTATCTTCGCTGTGTCTAACAACATATGAGAGATTCTCTCTTTCAAATCTTCCTTTGATGAGGTTCGGCTCTCTAAAAGAGAGCTTATCCATTATATCTTTAGCAACTTCAGGGGTAGCGGTTGCTGTAAGGGCAATAATGGGAAGTGGACCGGTTACCTCAAGTATGTCCTTTATAAGGAGATACTCCGGTCTGAAATCATAGCCCCATTGCGAAATGCAGTGAGCCTCGTCAACAACAATGAAGGATATGTTCATCTTTGCTGCCCTAACTCTAAAAATCTCCGTTCTTGCCCTCTCGGGAGATAGATAGAGAAACTTATAGTTTCCGAAAATTGCGTTATCCAGAGCAGCATCTACCTCATTTGTAGTCATTCCGGAGTGAACAGAGAGTGCTTTTATCCCCCTGGACCTTAAATTCTCTACCTGATCTTTCATTAGCGCTATAAGCGGCGAGATAACAATACAGATTCCATCTTTAATAAGTGCAGGAATCTGAAAACAGAGAGACTTTCCTCCACCTGTGGGGAGAAGAGCAAGTGTATCTCTGTTTTCAAGAACAGAATTTATGATCTCCTCCTGAAGTGGTCTAAAACTTTCAAAAGACCAATATTTTTTTAATATATCCAGCGGGGATTCCATAAAATTGCATTTTATACAAAAATAGTCATAAATTATTTGTTTTGAATACAGATTTTTGACTATATTCGTGTTTACGCTTTCAAAAAGAAATAATCCGCTACTTTTAATTAACAATTTATGTCATTTTTAGATTTATCCAGGTATGGTATCCAAAACGTGGGGAAGATAGTTCATAACCCCTCATACGAAGAGCTTTTCCGAGCAGAAACATCAGAAAAAAACAAAGGTTTTGAAAAAGGTGTTGTAACAGATACAGGAGCTGTTGCAGTTATGACCGGTGTATTCACCGGCCGTTCTCCAAAAGATCGCTACATTCTTAAAGACAACACAACAGAAAACACAATCTGGTGGGATGGTAACATTAACAAGCCTGTAACCGAAAGTGTCTGGAAAGATTGTCTGGAATTAGTTCAAAACCAGCTTTCAAATAAGGAAACAATTTATGTGGTTGATACTTTTTGTGGAACCAATGAGAATACCAGACTCAAAGTTAGATTTATAATGGAGGTTGCCTGGCAGGCACACTTCGTTACAAATATGTTTATACGTCCCTCTAAATGGGAGCTTGAAAATTTCGGGGAACCGGATTTTGTTTCTATAAACGGCTCTAAAACGACAAATCCAAAGTGGAAAGAGCATAATTTGAACTCTGAGATATTTATTCTCTTCAACCTTACTGAGAGGATTCAAATTGTCGGAGGCTCCTGGTACGGAGGTGAAATGAAAAAGGGGATATTCTCAATGATGAACTACTATCTACCTCTTAAAGGTGTTGCATCAATGCACTGCTCAGCAAACGTAGGAAAAGAGGGAGATGTTGCAATATTCTTCGGACTCTCAGGTACCGGTAAAACAACTCTTTCTGCAGACCCTAAAAGGTATCTTATAGGTGATGATGAGCACGGATGGGATGATGAGGGTATATTTAATCACGAAGGTGGCTGTTATGCAAAAACGATAAACCTTAGCGAAGAGAATGAACCGGATATATGGAGAGCTATCAAGAGAGATGCTCTTCTGGAGAACGTAACCATTAAAGAAGATGGTTCTATAGATTTCACAGATACATCTATTACAGAAAATACCAGAGTAACATACCCGATTTACCACATAAATAAAATTGTACTTCCATCAAAGGCAGGGCACGCTAGAAAAGTTATATACCTCTCTGCAGATGCTTTCGGAGTACTTCCCCCTGTTTCAATACTTGATGAAAAGCAGGCTCAGTATCACTTCTTATGCGGTTATACCTCTAAACTTGCAGGTACAGAGAGAGGAATTACAGAGCCTATTCCATCTTTCTCTCCAGCATTCGGAGAGGCATTTCTTTCGCTTCACCCAACCGTTTATGCCAAACAACTGGCAAAAAAAATGGCAGAACACGGTGCATCTGCATATCTTGTCAACACGGGTTGGAACGGTACCGGAAAAAGAATCTCAATAAAAAATACCAGGGCAATTATTGACTCTATAATTGACGGATCTATTGAGAAGGCTCCCAGGCACACTATCCCTATCTTGAACCTCACAATACCGGAGAATTTACAAAATGTTACCGAGGGAATTCTGGACCCAAGAGATACTTATAAAAACCGTGGAGAATGGGAGGAGAAGGCAAAATCCCTGGCACTAAAATATATTAAGAACTTTGAGCAGTACTGCGATAATGAAGATGCTTTGGCTCTTGTAACTTGTGGCCCACAACTTTAAATGAAATCAGCAATAATTATTGAATGAAGTGGGTGACCAAAAGTCTTGGTCACCCACTTTTTTATTATAAATTTGTTTACTAAATATCGGGAATATGAAAAATACGAAAACTTCTAATCTCACTAAGTCTAAATTGATTTTTTTCTCCGTTTCAGTGATGCTTATTTTTTATTCTCTCTTATTTGTCAATGATTTGCAGGCAAAAAGAGAGACCTATTTCTACGTAACGTTGAAAACGACTGCCGGAGATATTACGCTACGACTCTATAATGAGACCCCTCTACACAGGGATAATTTTGTAAAGCTTGTAAAAAGTGGCTTTTACAACGGAGTGCTCTTTCACAGGGTAATTGATAACTTTATGATTCAGAGTGGAGACCCAGACTCAAAAGCTAAAGAGAAGGGCAAACTTTATGGAGATGGGGGTCCGGGATATAACATTCCTGCCGAAATTGTTCCCGGTATCTATCATAAAAAAGGAGTTCTTGCAGCAGCCAGAGAGGGCGACAGCGTAAACCCAAAGAGGGAGTCCGGCGGGTCACAATTCTACATAGTTAAAGGTAAAGTATTTGACGAGCAGACGCTTAAAGCTAGTGAAGATAGAATAAACAGTAGAAATGCAGCTAACAAAATTACTGATGTCCATACAATTCCGCCAAAATGGAGAGAGATATACAAAACAAAGGGGGGAACTCCGCACCTGGACACTCAATACACCGTCTTTGGAGAGCTGGTACAAGGGGCAGATGTTGTTGAAAAGATATCAGTCACAAAGACAGACTCTAATGACCGCCCGCTGGAGGATATCTACATTATCTCCACAAAGGTTACTAAATCACGGAAATTAAAAACAGAAGAGTCAAATTAAGAAATTCAACCAACTATGAAAAAAATAATCTTGGCATTTGCGGCTTTTATTTTAATTGCAGCTTGCTCAAAAAGTGACGATATGAAGCTAAAGGAGATAGTTAATAATATTGAGAATGCAATTAAGCCTCTTAGCAGAGAGGCTGCAATAGCTTACTGGAATGGTACAATAACCGGAGAATCTAGCTACTTTGAGGTTTATTCTCAAAATAGTATGAAGATTACATCAATCTATTCAGATCCTGCTACTTTTGCTACTCTAAAATCAATTAAAGAGAGAGATAAAATTCAAGATCCAATACTAAAAAGAGAGCTTGAAATTTTATACAATAATTTTTTGAGCAATCAGGCAGATACCTCAGTATTGAAGGAGATTATCAACAGATCTGCTCTGCTGGAGCAAAAGTATGCATCGTTCAGAGCGTTATACAAAGAGAAAGAAATATCTGATAATGAGGTGGAAAATATCTTAAAAAGCTCTCAAAACAACAAAGATCTTGAAGAGGTCTGGAGAGCACATAAAAAAATTGGCCCTTTTGTCGTTGATGATGTGCTTGAGTTAATTAAGCTAAGAAACTCCATTGCAAAATCGCTGGGATTTGATAATTTTCACACAATGAGTCTGGAACTCTCAGGGCAGAATCCTGATGAAATCTCCGCCCTTTTTGACGAGTTGGACTCACTTACAAAAGATTCATTTGCAGGACTTAAAAAGGAGATGAATACACTTTTTTCAAAACTCTACAAAGTCGATGAGGATATGCTGATGCCGTGGCACTTTCAGGGGAGATTCTTTCAGGAGTCACCGCAGTTGTATCCTGTCGATTTAGACAAGTACTACAAAGGTCAGAACCTTGAAACACTTACATCAACATTTTATAAAGGTATAGGGCTAAATGTAGATGTTATTATGGCTAACAGCGATCTTTACGAAAAGCCTAAGAAGAACCAACACGCATACTGCACAGATATTGATTCAGATGGAGATATCAGGGTTCTTTGCAATATCAGCGATAATGAGCAGTGGATGGGTACTATGCTTCACGAGTTTGGCCACGCCGTATACTCTCAGGGACACGATATCCCCGGGAATCCCTATTTTTTAAGAAACGCAGCACACTCCTTCACCACCGAAGCTGTAGCTATGATCTTCGGACGACTCTCCAGAAATCCTCAGTGGATGAAACAGATGCTCAACATCTCAGAAGAGGAGACAGAAAAAATTGCAGAAGATTGCCGAAAATCGCTAAGACTTCAACAGCTTGTATTTAGTCGTTGGGTACAGGTTGTTTACCGCTTCGAGAAATCTATGTATGCAAACCCGGATCAGGACCTGAATAAACTTTGGTGGGATCTGGTTCAGGAGTACCAAATGCTAAATAAACCACAGGGAAGAGATGAACCGGACTGGGCAACAAAAATTCACATTGCCCTATATCCCTGCTACTATCACAACTACCAGCTGGGTGAACTTCTGGCATCTCAAATGCACTATTACATTGTAGATAATATCACCAAATCCGGCAACTATAACGATGAGTGTTATATAGACAACAAATTGGTAGGCAGTTGGATGAGTAAAAATATCTTTGCTCCTGGTATGACTTATCAATGGAATGAGATGATTGAGAGAGCAACCGGAGAGAAGCTCACTGCAAAGTATTACGCTTTACAATTTGTCGACTAAATAGTAAATAATCGCTAAAAATACTGTTATGATAGTAAAAAAATATCTGCTTTTTGCTCTTCTTGCCATATTTGTCAGTACTTCAAACGCACAGGGAATTAAAAATTATATCCCTGACGGTGAATATACTCTAAACCCTGCAGTCCCCTCTCCAAAGGAGTTTCTGGGTTTTGAAGTTGGAGAACACCATATAAGTCACGATCTGTTGATTTCATATATGAGAGCACTCTCAAAAAGTTCAGATCGGATAATAGCTCAGGAGATTGGAACAACCTACGAAGGGAGGCCGCTGATATTTCTGATTATTACCTCGCCTGAGAATCAAAAAAACCTTGATAAAATCAAGGAGAGACAACTAATGTTAACCGATCCATCAAGATCCTCATCTCTGCCATTTAAAGATATGCCAATAGTAATGTGGTTCGGCTATAGCGTTCACGGAAATGAGGCAAGCGGTGTGAATGCATCAATGGCAGTTGCATATTATCTTGCTGCTGCACAAGGGGCACAAGTTGATAAGATATTAGAGCAATCTGTTATAATAATTCAACCGGCCAAAATCCCTGATGGCATTAACATGTTTGCAAACTGGGTTAACTCTGCCCGAAGCTACTCAAATGTTATG
>JAUYTH010000144.1 GCA_030695165.1 Bacteroidales bacterium | reverse complement strand
TCTCAGAATATGTCTGATATCCGAATTAATGAAATTCTGGTTACAAACACAGATGATTTTGAAGATGATTTCGGTAATAAAAGCGGTTGGATTGAGCTATTCAACACATCTTACGCAACAGTGGATATATCCGGCTGCTATCTGACCAATGATCCCGAAAACCTTACAAAATATCTGATTCCCAGGGGTGATATCCTTACTAAGATCAAGCCCAGGCAGCATACTCTCTTCTGGGCAGATTCAGAGCCATACAGAGGGACATTTCATATCAACTTTCTACTAAGAGAATCTAACGAAATATTACTAGTTAGCAGTGACGGAAGGACTATTCTTGACAGGGTTGTAATTCCGCACTCTGCACTTTCGGATAATATCTCGTACGGTAGATTCAGAGATGGAGTAGAGGTTTTGGGTGAAGATAAATCAGTAGATATTGAGAAGACCTGGGGTGTACTTTCAAGAACTTCTCCCAGCACAAATAACTACGGTGCAGATATTGAGCCTCCGGGTATGGTCCTGATGAAAATCGATCCATATGGAGTAATAATGGCATTCACTGCTATGTCTGTTGTGTTTCTCTCCCTAATCTTACTATATGTTGTGTTTAAAAATACAGGTAACTATAATATAAGTCTCAGCAGGAAAAAGGCAGAGAGAGCAGCTGCAGGCAGTAAGCGAAAGGTTTCCGAAGAGGAGATATCTGCCGAAGTTTTTGCGGCCATCTCTGCTGCACTGCACACCTATTTTGAAGATGATGAAGCACACGATATTGAACACACTATTCTAACCATAGATAAAGTAACCAGAAATTACTCGCCTTGGAGTTCAAAAATTTACACTCTCAGAGAAATGCCAAAAAAAAATTGAATTAATCTGTAATCAAAATGAAAGAATATAAATTAAAGATAAACGGTAATGACTACGCTGTAACAGTTGTCAATATTGAAGATACCATAGCAGAGGTTGAAGTAAACGGAATCCCTTTTAGAGTTGAGATTGAAAGACCTGCAAAAAAACAGAGCGTTCCACTCTCAAGAATTAATAAACCCGCCAAGGTGGAGGCCAATATCACACGCCAATCTACTTCAATACAATCTATTACCGGGCAGGAGGTGGTAATCAGCTCTCCTCTTCCGGGGGTGATACTTGAGGTGGTTGTTAAAGAGGGAGATACTGTAAAAAAAGGTCAAAAACTGCTTGTTTTGGAGGCTATGAAGATGGAGAATGTAATTGAATCGTCTGCCGACGGTAAAATTGTTGCCCTAAAGGTAAATAAGGGAGACTCTGTACTAGAGGGTGCTCCTCTAATAATTATTGGATAAGATGGAAAATAACGGAATTTTATCACTCCTTGCAGATAATCTAAAGACTTTTCTTCAATATACCGGCTTTGCTAATGCAACTTTCGGACATATTCTGATGATTCTTATAGGTCTGCTCTTTATTTATCTGGCAATAAAGAAAGATTGGGAGCCACTTCTGCTAATTCCTATAGGTTTTGGTATTGTAATTGGGAATATTCCCCTCTTTCCCGGACTTAGTATAAGTGTTTACGAAGAGGGATCTGTGCTGAATATTCTATATCAGGGAGTACAAAAAGGGTTTTACCCCCCTCTCATTTTTTTAGGTATAGGAGCAATGACAGACTTCTCTGCACTGATTTCCAATCCAAAACTAATGCTAATTGGTGCTGCAGCTCAGTTTGGTATTTTTGGAGCATACGCAATAGCGCTTGTTGTCGGATTCGCTCCTGCAGAGGCGGGTGCAATAGGGATAATCGGAGGGGCAGACGGTCCAACCGCAATTTTTCTCTCCTCCAGACTTGCTCCCGACTTGATGGGTGCAATAGCAGTATCTGCATACTCATATATGGCATTGGTTCCGGTAATACAGCCGCCAATTATGAGATTGTTGACCACTCGAAAAGAGCGACTTATAAGGATGAAACCGCCAAGAGCAGTATCTCAGACCGAGAAAAAACTATTCCCGATAATAGGATTTTTACTTACTGCATTTATTGTTCCATCCGGGCTACCACTTCTTGGTATGCTCTTCTTTGGAAATCTGCTTAAAGAGAGTGGTGTTACCAAGAGGCTTGCAGAGACTGCACGGGGACCGCTTATCGATATTGTAACCATCCTAATTGGTGTAACTGTTGGCTGCTCTACTCAAGCAGATAAATTCCTTCAGCTTAAATCTATATACATCTTTGGGCTTGGTGCAGGATCTTTTATTATTGCTACTACTGCCGGTGTTCTGTTCGTTAAGGCATTCAATCTTCTCCTGAAAGAGGGTAATAAGATAAATCCTCTTATCGGTAACTCGGGTGTCTCAGCTGTACCCGACTCTGCGAGAGTTTCGAACAGCGTTGGTCTTGAATACGACAAAACTAACTATCTTCTTATGCACGCAATGGGACCTAATGTTGCCGGTGTAATAGGAAGTGCTGTAGCAGCCGGTATATTACTGGGATTTTTAAGTTAAAGAGTTATTAAATAATGGTTAAAAAAGCGTCTTTTTTAGGGCGCTTTTTTTATTTTTCCTATCTTTGGGGAATTAAAATTTAATCAGATATGCAAAATAAATTGCAAGAACTTACTGATAAACTTTATACTGAAGGTTTATCAAAGGGTAAAATTGAGGCCGAAGAGCTAAAGGCAAACGCAAAAAAAGAGGCAGAAGAGATAATTGCCAAAGCAAAGGAGGAGTACAATCTAATTCTTGAGAAAGCTAAAAAAGACTCTCTCGATTACAGGATAAAGATTGAGAATGAAATTAAGATGATATCCAGGCAAACTCTTGCAAAAGTAAAACAGAACATAGAGGAGGTTGTGACAACCAAGGCTATCCAAAAACCTGTTAAAGATGCAATGGAGAGTAAAGAGTTTTTGGGATCTCTTATAAAAAGTGCTATTGCTTCATTCAACCCTGCCAACAGTGACTCTGTGAGTCTGGAGATTCTTCTCCCCGAATCGCTAAAAACAGAGCTGGACTCCTTTATTCAAAACGACATCTTAAAACAGCTTAATGGCACAGTTGAGTTCTTCTATGACAAAAAGATTCCGACAGGTTTTAAAATCGGCCCTAAGGGCGAAGGTTACTATATAAGCTTCACAGATAAAGATTTCCAGGGGTTACTGGCTCAGTATCTTAAACCAAAAACCCGTGAATTTTTATTCTCTGAATAACAATGAGAAACTACCACTACATCATATCGGGGCTTCCGGATATTGCACTTGACTTTGAGAGTTCAGGTTTTGATCTTGAGGCTCTTTTCGCCCATATTTCAGATATGAGCACACCGGAGGATATCCGTTGTATGGAGTGGCTTTTTTTCGGGCTCAAAGAGGAGAATCTCAACAATCACTTTTACAGAGCAGCCCTAAAAATGCCCAATAAATTCATTCGGGAATATTTTACAACAGATCTTGAAATAAGGAATATACAGGCTGCATATCTTGCCAGAAAAAGCTCTCTGGATCCATCTGACTTTATAATCGGAAGCAGCGAATTTACCGATGCTTTAAAAAACAGTAAAGCTCCAGATTTGGGAATCACTCATCTTAGCGAACTCTCTGCACCTGTTCTTAAAATTCTGGAAAACGAAAATATTCTTGAGAGAGAGCAGCTTATGGATTCACTTCGCTGGAAGAGAGCCAATGAGATTTGCACATTCAGCTATTTTGACCTTAATGTTATACTTTCGTTTCTTTTAAAGGCATCGATTGTTAAGCGCTGGGCTAAGTTAGACAGAAAGAGAGGAGCTGTTATGTTCAAGAAATTTGTAGATGAGGTAAAGGGCTCATTTAATATGGATAATAAATACTAATATATGAAAACCAAAGGAATAGTTACAGGGATTATCTCCAATCTTGTCACCATAGAGGTTGATGGTCCCGTTGCTCAGAACGAGATCTGTTACATTGATCTTTCCGGAACGAGAATGATGGCAGAGATAATCAAGATTAACGGCAAAGAGGCTTTTGTTCAGGTATATGAAAGCACAAGAGGTCTCAAAGCAGGAGATAAGGCAGAATTTCAGGGGCATTTGCTGGAGATAGATCTGGGCCCCGGCATCCTATCAAGTATTTACGACGGCCTCCAGAATAATCTGGAGACAATGAAGGGGGTATTTCTTACCAGGGGCGAGTATACGATTGCCTTGGACCCGGATAAAAAATGGGAGTTTACACCTTTTGCAAATCCCGGTGATGAAGTTTTTGCAGCTGACTGGCTTGGTGAGGTTAAAGAGGGATGGTTGCCTCATAAAATAATGGTTCCTTTTTCATTTGATGGCAGTTATACAATTAAATCAATTGCATCTGCAGGTGAGTATACTGTAAATGACACCATTGCTGTTCTCTCCAACGAATCGGGAGAGAGTGTTAATGTAACGATGAAGCAGAAATGGCCTGTAAAACTTGCCATTACAAAATACAGGGACAAACCGAGACCATTCCGGATAATGGAGACAAGAGTTCGGGTAATTGACACATTCAACCCTATTGCAGAGGGTGGGACCGGTTTTATCCCGGGACCTTTCGGAAGTGGCAAGACAGTACTTCAACACGCAATATCTAAACAGGCAGATGCAGATGTAATTATATTTGCAGCTTGTGGAGAGAGAGCAAATGAGGTAGTTGAGATCTTTACCGAGTTTCCAAAACTTGAAGACCCGCGCACGGGAAGGAAGCTTATGGAGAGAACCACAATTATCTGCAACACATCAAATATGCCTGTAGCAGCCAGGGAGGCATCGGTTTATACCGCAATGACAATTGGAGAGTATTACAGAGCAATGGGGCTAAAAGTGCTTCTGCTTGCAGACTCTACATCACGCTGGGCACAGGCTCTCCGAGAGATGAGTAACAGGATGGAGGAGCTTCCCGGGGCTGACGCCTTCCCAATGGACCTGCCTGCAATTATCTCAAGTTTCTATGCAAGAGCTGGTATAGTAAATCTTAACAATGGTCAAACAGGTTCAGTTACATTTATCGGGACAGTATCTCCGGCAGGAGGTAACCTTAAAGAGCCGGTTACCGAATCGACCAAAAAGGCTGCAAGGTGCTTCTTTGCTCTATCTCAGAATAGGGCAGACAGAAAGAGATATCCCGCAGTTGACCCGATAGATTCATACTCAAAATACCTGGAGTATCCCGAGATTATCGAAGATTTTAAAAACAGAATCGGTGAGGATTGGGTAGAGAAGGTTCTGCGTGGGAAAAACATTGTATTGCGCGGTAAAGAGGCATACGAGCAGATTAATATCCTGGGAGATGACGGTGTTCCTCTGGAGTATCATAAGAGGTACTGGAAATCGGAGCTGATGGACTTTGTGATTCTTCAACAGGACGCATTTGACAAAATTGATGCAAACTGTCCTATGGAGAGACAAAGCTATATGTACTACCTGGCACTTGATATTTGCGAGAGTGAGTATGAGTTTGAAGATTTTGAAGAGTGTGGTAATTTTTACAAGAAGATAATTAACATTTTGCGCCAGATGAACTATTCACTGTTTAAGAGCGAAGATTTCAATAGATACCAGGAACAACTTAATACCGAATTGAACAATGGCAAGTAAAGCATTTCAGAAGATATACACACAGCTGGAGTCAATAACTAAGGCTACAGTTGCGCTTAGAGCGCAAGGAATTACCAATGAGGAGCTTGCCACAGTAGACGGACGTTTGGCTCAGGTTGTAAAAATTAAACGAGACCTTATAACTCTTCAGGTCTTTGCGGGTACAGAAGGTATTCCAACAAACGCAGAGGTTATCTTCTTCGGTGAACCCCCTTCACTGAATGTAAGTGAAGATCTTTCGGGGCGTTTTTTTAATGCATACGGAGACCCCATTGACAACGGGCCTAAAGTAGAAGGAGAGAATCGCTTCATAGGAGGGCCATCTGTTAATCCGTACAAAAGGATGCAACCTTCGGAGATAATACCTACCGGGATTGCAGGAATCGATCTGAATAACACTTTGGTTTCTGGTCAGAAGATTCCATTCTTTGCAGATCCGGACCAACCATACAATCAGGTAATGGCGCAAGTTGCACTCAGAGCAGATGTAGATAAGATTATTCTGGGCGGGATGGGGCTTACAAATGATGACTACCTCTACTACAAACAGGTTTTTGAAAATGCCGGAGCACTCAATAAAATAATAAGCTTTGTTAATACAACTGAGCAACCCCCTGTTGAGAGGCTGCTTATTCCGGATATGGCACTAACTGCCGCAGAGTTTTTTGCAGTAGATAAGAATGAGAAGGTACTGGTTTTACTCACCGATATGACCCTCTATGCAGATGCACTAAGTATTGTGAGTAACCGTATGGACCAGATTCCGTCAAAAGACTCAATGCCGGGCTCTCTATACTCAGATCTTGCAAAGATATACGAGAAGGCAGTTCAACTACCGGATGGAGGCTCAATCACAATCATAGCTGTTACCACACTTAGCGGTGGTGACATAACACACGCTATTCCGGATAATACCGGATACATTACCGAAGGACAGCTTTTCCTAAGGACAGATTCAGATACCGGAAAGGTAATAGTAGACCCTTTCCGTTCACTTTCAAGGCTGAAACAGCTGGTTATCGGTAAAAAAACCAGAGAGGATCACAACCACGTTATGAATGCTGCTGTAAGGCTCTATGCAGATGCTGCAAACGCAAAAACTAAACTGGAGAACGGATTTGATCTTAGTGATTATGACCTGCGCTGCCTTGACTATGCAAAAGATTACTCAAACAAGCTGTTATCCATCGAGGTAAATATCAATACAACTCAGATGCTTGACACAGCCTGGGAGCTATTTGCAAAATATTTCACCAAAACTGAGGTGAGTATCAAAGAGGAGATTACTGAAAAATACTGGAAGAACTGACACTGTTAGAGAATGGCAATTAAATTTCAATTTAACAAAACATCGCTTAACGATCTTAACAAACAGCTTAAGGTTCGGATAAAAGCGTTGCCAACTCTAAAAAATAAAGAGTCAGCACTTAGAATGGAGGTTAAAAGAGCTAAGGATAAATCTGAAGAGCTTACTAAACAGCTCTCAGATGCCCTTGAATCTTACAACTACCTTGCAGGACTCTGGAATGAATTTGAACCCGGGTTAATATCCGTCAAAGATGTTGAACTTGAAGTCGTGAAGATTGCAGGAATCCGTACCCCGTTTCTAAAAAATGTGATTTACGAAGTAACCCCTTATAATCTTTTCGTTAAACCTCTCTGGTACAGTGATGGTATAAAGATCCTCAAGCGGCTTGCTCAGCTTGGAATTGAGTCTGAGGTCTATCTGGAAAAGATGAGGCTACTGGACCGCGCAAGAAAGAAGACAACCCAAAAGGTGAACCTTTACGAAAAGGTACAGATCCCAGGCTATCAAGAGGCGATATTAAAAATCAAACGATTTATGGAAGATGAGGAGAACCTCTCAAAAGCTTCACAAAAAATTGTCAAAAGAAGACAGCAGCAGGAGGATAAGGTATGATAATTAAAATGGATAAATACTCTTTTATTGTCTTTCATAAAGAGCTTGACCCTTTTCTGGAGAGAGTCCAGGAGCTCGGAGTGGTAGATATAACAAGAGAGAATAAAGCTGTAGATGACTACTCCAGAGATCTTTTTGGGGTAAACAGACGTTATTTGAACACCATAAAGAGACTAAAGGATTACTTTGAATCTGCAGATGAGCAGAATCAAAAAAGTTTAGTGCCAATAGAAGGCATATCTGGCTTAGCAGCCAATGAACTTCTTAACTATGCCCAAGAGAGCTTAAACAACAAAGATCTTTGGGAACAGGAGTCAGATCAGCTCAAAAGGGAGTTTGAAGAGTCCGGTTTGTGGGGTGTTTTCCATAAAGAGGAGATTGCAAGAATTGAAAAAATAGGCTACACCTTACATCTCTATTCAGTTTCTGAGAAAAGTTTTAAACTTGAGTGGGAGAGTGAATTTGTTCTTCAAAAACTTAACGTGATAAACGGGAAGATCTATTTTGCCATATTGGCCCCAAAGGGGGAGGAGTTTCGTTTTGAGCTGCCGGAGAGTAAACAACCTCAAAAATCGTGTGACCACATAAAAATCAGGCTAGACGAGCTTAGTTCAAAAATTATCGAAATCAGGAAAACCATACTCTCTCTCAGCCTGGAAACTAACAGGCTTGAAGTGGCGATGAGAGACCAGGCTTGTGAACTGGATCTCTATTTAGCAGGTCAATCATCTCAGAGAGAGGCAGAGGGAACAATTGCTCTGCTCACAGGATTTGCTCCTGTTGACAATAGGGATATAATCAAAGCTGCACTTGATAGCGAAGGGGTATATTACATTATTGAGGAGGCTGTTAAGGCAGACAACCCTCCGGTAAAGCTAAAAAACAACTTTTTTGCTAGATTGTACGAGCCAATAGGAGATCTCTATATGCTTCCAAAATATGGAGAGCTGGATCTTACTCCCTATTTTGCTCCGTTTTATATGCTCTTCTTCGGGTTATGTCTCGGCGATATGGGCTATGGATTGGTCCTTTTAATAGGCTCCACAATTGCTAAGTTTAAACTTAAAAAATTCAGAGGATATCTTACTCTTATCCAGTTTCTTGGTCTGGGAGCCGTACTGATGGCATCTCTTTCGGGTGTCTTTTTTGGCGCCTCTCTTAAAGATTTGATTCCAATGCCTGACTCAGTAAAAGAGCTATTCTTTACAGACCTTAAGATGTTCTGGTTTGCAATAGTTTTCGGGCTTTTCCAGATCGTTTTTGCAAGATTGCTCAATGCAGTCTACTCAATAATTAAAAAGGGGTGGCAATACGGAATGAATAATATCGGGTGGTCAATCTTAATTGTTTGGGCATCCCTTAAATACGCCTCCACAATGTCCGAAAATATTACAGTTCCACTCTTTATGAACTACGCTGCTATAGCTGGTGCTTTTTTAATTCTGGCATTCTCTTCCGATAGTAAAAATATTTTCAAACGGGTAGGAAGCGGAGTTGTGGCCTTTTGGGATGTAACCTCTCTATTTGGGGATATGCTCTCATATATAAGACTCTTTGGATTAGGCACAGCCGGTGCAATATTGGGAATGGTTGTAAACTCGGTAGCTATCAGTATGTCCGGAATCCCTTATATGGGTTGGTTCCTGGCAGCACTTATGCTACTGGTGGGACACCTGCTGGTGCTGATGCTCTCAAGTCTTGGGGCTTTTGTACACCCTATGCGTCTGACCTTTGTCGAGTTTTACAAAAACGCAAGTTTTGCAGGAGGAGGGAGACCTTTCCGACCACTTGGTAAAGATTTACAATAGAAAAGAATAACAATTAAATCAAATAAATAATAAATAATAAATTTAAAATTATGGAACAAACATTACCACTAATCCTGGCCTATACCGGAATGGCCATTATGCTTGCACTCTCTTGCATCGGCAGTGCTATAGGTGTTACAATGGGCGGAAACGCCACTATCGGAGCTCTTAAAAAGAATCCGGAAATTTTTGGTTCTTCAATGATTTTGTGTGCACTCCCATCAACACAGGGTCTTTATGGATTTGCAGGGTTCTTCCTTATGCTAAACAGTCTTAAAGAGATTGCGGTTCTAAGTCTTAATCAGGGTTTGGCAGTTTTTGCCGTAGGTGTTGCTCTTGGAGTAGTAGGTCTCTTCTCTGCCAAGCAGCAGGCCTCTCTTGTAGCTAACGGTATTGTTGAGATGGGTAACGGTAACGACGTTTTCGGAAAGACAATGATTCTTGGTGTATTCCCTGAGTTGTATGCAATTCTTGCTTTTGCAGCAGCATTCCTTGCTCTTCCTGCATAAAGCTTTCAAACAAAAAAGATTGGGTGTTAAGGTAAATTTTCGTACCTTAACACCCTTATTTTATTATTGGCATCATATATAAACGTCTTATTTTATGGCTCTTATAAAATCTATATCGGGTATCAGAGGTACCATAGGCGGAGAATCAGGCTCATCGTTTACACCTTTGGATATTGTTAAATTTACATCTGCATATGCATCATTTATTAAGCAGCGTTCAGGTAAAAAAAGCAGGTACAGAGTTGTTCTGGGGAGAGACGCACGTATCTCCGGTGAGATGTGCGACCACATTGTATCCGGCACTCTAATAGCTTGCGGTATTGATGTGATTAATGCAGGGCTGGCCTCCACACCAACAGTGGAGATGGCGGTTATGTTCGAACGGGCAGATGGTGGCATTATTCTAACAGCATCTCACAATCCAAAAGAGTGGAATGCCCTTAAACTTCTGAATGAGAAGGGGGAATTTCTTGATGCACAAGATGGAGAGAGAATCCTTGCTATAGTGGACTCCGGAGTTCACGAATTTTGTGACGTGGACAATCTGGGAATTATCACCAAAAAGGATTTTACAAAACAGCATATAGAGTCTGTACTCTCTCACCCTCTTGTAGATACAGAGGCTATATATCGTGCAGGATTTACTGTTGTATTGGATGCCGTTAACTCTGTGGGCGGTATAATTATGCCTGCATTACTGGAGGCAATGGGTGTTGCAACCATCAAAATTAATTGCGAACCGGACGGCAGATTCCCCCACAACCCAGAACCTCTTCCCGAGCATCTGACACAATTATCATCCACTGTAGTGAAAGAGGGGGCAGATCTTGGAATTGCTGTTGACCCCGATGTTGACAGACTAGCACTAATAAGTGAAGATGGGAATGCATTTGGTGAGGAGTACACACTTGTTGCTGTTGCAGACTATGTTCTAAAAAATAAAAAAGGGGCGACAGTATCTAATTTATCATCCTCAAGAGCGCTAAGGGATATAACAGAGGCTGCCGGTGAGAGCTACTATGCATCTGCAGTGGGAGAGGTAAATGTTGTAACAGAGATGAAGCGGGTTAGCGCTGTAATAGGTGGTGAAGGAAACGGAGGTATCATAGTTCCGGATCTACATTACGGAAGGGATGCATTAATTGGGAGTGCGCTTATTCTCAGTTTCCTGGCAAAAGAGAGATGCACTCTGTCGGAACTTAAAAAAAGGTATCCTCTATATTCAATCTCTAAGAATAGAATTGATCTCTCACAAGAGACAAACATTGACCATATCTTATCTGAGATAAAAAAAATCTATAGCCAAGATAAAATCAGCGAGGTGGATGGATTAAAGATAGATTTTGAGGAGCAAAAAATGTGGGTGCATCTGAGAAGATCAAATACAGAGCCTATTATCCGCATTTATGCGGAGGCTCCAACACTTGAACAGGCCAACTCACTGGCAACAAAAATTATGTCGGAAATTAAAAATTTATAAAGATGTTTTCATTCAGAACAACACCGCTGCTGGAACAGCCGGATATGGTATTGAAGAGCGGAAGAGTTGCCATTTTATGTAATCAGACTGCCTGGCACCCTGGAAATGGGGAGTATCTTTTTGAGACACTATATTCAAAGGGGATCCTTAAAAGGGTCTTCACACCCGAGCACGGCCTCTTTGGAGAGCTTCAGGATCAGGCTAAACTAGATAAAACAGACGTTTATAACAATCTTGGAATGAAGGATTGTGAGTTCGTTTCACTTTATGGAAGCGATGAAGATTCACTTAATGCTCAAGCCTCCAAGCTTACAGATATTGACGCTCTAATAATTGAACTACAAGATGTTGGGTCAAGGTACTACACCTTTAATACTACAATATTAAATCTGTTTAAGACTCTCAAAAGAGAGGGGATTAACCTGCCCGTCTATCTGGTGGACAGAGTGAATCCTGCAGGCAGGCAGGCAGAGGGAACTATGTTAAGAGAGGAGTATGCCTCCTTCATAGGAATTGAGGGAATACTGCATCGCCACGGTCTTACAATAGGCGAGATGGCACACTATCTCTACAATGAGATCAATGCGAAATTCCCGCTCCATATTATATCTTATCAGGCAGAGGAGTCCTACAGCAATATGCTACCATGGAGTATTCCCCCTTCACCCAATATCCCCGGACTCTTTACCTGTAACTTTTACAGTGGACAGTGTCTATGGGAGGGAGCCAACGTTAGTGAAGGGAGAGGCACAACAAGACCCTTTGAGATGTTTGGTGCACCCTATATGGAGTCTCTGACAGGTTATAATAGAAGAGAGGGCTACAAAAACTGGAACGACCCTAATCACCCTATATATGACCCTGCTGTCTATATACGCTGGACCAAGTTCATCCCGGTATTTCACAAATACCAGGGAGGGACCTGTTTTGGATTTCAGCTGCACCCTCTGCCCGGGATTAACTACCACGCACTGGCACACAATTTGCGTATTATGAACTTTGTTTTTAAAAACTGTCCCGAATTTGCTTTCAGAGAGGGTAAATATGAAGCAGGGAATGACAAAACAGCAATAGAGCTGCTGCTTGGAGATAATTTGCTTCTTAACTATGTTCAGAATAGAGCAGATTGGGATGATGTAAGAGAACATCTTAAGATAGAGGAGCAGAAATGGATCAGAAAGGTAAAGAAGACACTTCTATATGATACTCCCCTATTTAGAAGCAAATAGAAATAGACACAATGTTACAGAAAATAGTATAGTATAAAATAATTTTTATTAATAATAAAGAAATGTCAAATCCAGTTTTATCAGAAAAAATATTCAGAGAATCTACCAATATTACATACAGTGAAACGATGACAGTAAAAGGGACAGCTATGAAATCCCTGATATTGATCTTTATGGTACTTGCAGGAGCATCTTACACCTGGAAAGTTTTTTACGAATCACTTAACCCCGGCGCCGTTAACCCCTGGATGTGGGGTGGGTTAATCGGAGGGTTAATTACAGGTGTAATAATTAGTTTCAAACCAAACCTTGCTCAGTATCTGGCTCCTGTTTATGCTGTTCTACAGGGTCTATTCCTTGGAGCCATATCTGCAATGTTTAACAATGCTTTTGCATTAACAGCTCCGGGAATAGTAATCAATGCTACGCTTCTTACAATTATCACGGCGCTAGTAATGCTTCTTATATACAGAGCCAATATTATAAAAGTAGATGGTAAATTTGCAAGGATAATGGTTATTGCTGTAAGTGCAATCGGCTTCTTCTATCTGATCAGTATTGTGCTTAGTATGTTTGGGGTTAACCTTACAATGCTTCACAACAGCAGCCCTCTAAGCATAGGCATTAGCATCGTGATTGTCATAGTTGCGGCCTTCTCTCTGCTTATGGATTTTAATTTTATTGAAAAAGCTTCTGCAGCAGGTGCTCCAAAGTATATGGAGTGGTACGGAGCCTTCGGGCTTATGGTAACACTTATCTGGCTCTACCTTGAGCTACTTAAACTTCTTGCAAAATTTGCAGGCAACAGAAACTAGGTTATTTAAATGGAAGTAATAGAGATAAATATTTGCTTAATAACAATATTTTTGTACATTTGCAGCCCCATAATAATATAAATTATACCAAAATGAAAAATGGAATCCATCCCGAAACCTACCGACTTGTAGCTTTCAAGGATATGTCAAATGAGCACGTATTTATTACCCGCTCTTGTGCAAACACCAGAGAGACACTTGTTCACGAAGGTGTAGAGTATCCGGTTATCAAACTTGAGATATCAAACACATCACACCCTTTCTATACAGGTAAGATGAAGCTTGTAGATACAGCAGGACGTGTTGACAAATTCCTTAACAGATACAAGAACGTTAAAAAGTAATCTTTATAACAATACAGAAATTAAAAAAGCTGCCTCCGGTCAAATGGAAGGCAGCTTTTTTTACTCTTCAATTTTATTTTCTTACCTGTTTACCTGAGCTGGAATATTACAGGGAATACATAAACAACCGAAACGTTCTCTCCTTTTTCTTTTCCGGGTGTCCAGGGAGGTGAAAGACTTACCACTCTTACAGCCTCCTCATCTAGAAGTTTGTGTACTCCTCTTAACACCTTTACATTTTTAACATTCCCCTTTTTATCAATCAGGAACTGTAGGATAACTCTACCCTGAATTGTTGAAGCTTTCGCTTCGGGAGGATAGACCAGTCTCTCTGCAACCCATCTTGTAAATGTATTTTCATCTCCGCCCATAAATACCGGCTTTACCTCAACCTTCATAAACGGCAACTCATATTTGGTTGTGTCGGCAAGCTCAATACTCTGTTGAGTTACAGAGCCGGCCACTTGAGAATCATTACTCGTGATAGTGTTACCATCTGCCTTATTAAAAGCGACGAAAGTAAACAGAAGTGTTAATGTTAGCAGGGAGGCCGATACAGCAAAAAATCCTGCTCTCTTTTGTTCCAGATTTTCCATTTTTTTGAATCTTTTTAATGTTAATGATTTATTAAGGCTGCTGGATAGATAGGGAGATGCTCCGAATTGTGAATTCAGCAACAGATTTCTGTAATGATTAATTGAACCGCCACCCTTTAAGACATCTCTATCTGCCTGAAATTCGTGAGTCTCTATAAGAAGTTTTTTGAAAAGATAGATTATAGGGTTAAACCATAGAAATATAGAAATAAAATTAACGAACAGGATGTCTGCAGAGTGTCTTCTATAAATATGAGAGAATTCGTGCTTAATTATATACTCTCTGTCGAACTCGTCTGTAGAGTTGTTTATAAAAATATTGTTCATAAACGAAAATGGGATCTCTACCCTTTTACTGCTGACAACAGTGTACTTTCCAAAACCAACTCTAACAGAGTCCAGGTAGATAGCTGCAATTTTTACCAAGTGAACTATTATGAAGAGTAAATAGAGGGCAGAAATTGAGATATAGAGATACCAAACAGCGTTTTTAAGCATCTTGAGAGTGAAAATAGTCGAGTCAGATGAAGAGAGTCCGGGTGAATCTGCACCTATAATAATAGGATTAAGGTTTATTCCAAACGGCGATGAGAGCTCCACCGGAATCGAGATCAGAGGAAAAATAGAGATTGCAATCAGGGAGAAAAGGATGTAGACTCTTTGAAAAGTATAGCTAATCTCTTTAATTGTAATTAACCTAAAGATTAGATACAATAGAGCGCCACAAAAAAGTGACTCTATGAAATATGATATTATTGCATTCATTAAATCAAATTGTTAAAGTACTATTTACCCTTCGACTTTTTTTGACTCTCCATAATTTTCATAATCTCATTAACCTCATCAAGAGAGATCTCCTCTTTTTTTGAGAGAAAAGATACCAGATTTGGTAACGAGTTTGAGAAAAACGAGTGCAGAACCCCTTTCATATAACCGTTCAGATATGCTTCACGCTCAATTAACGGGAAATAGCAATGGGTTTTTCCATAGGTAATGTGTGAGACAAACCCCTTTTTTTCTAGGATTCTCACTATTGTAGATACAGTGTTGTATGCCGGTTTCGGCTCCGGCATATCTTCGAGCAGGTCGTTAACGAATGCTTTTTTTCTGCTCCACAGAGGCTGCATTATCTGCAACTCTGCTTTAGTCAGTTCTTTATTCTCAATTTTCTTCATATGTGCGTTAAACTATTAAATTAGTTCTACAACTAATTCTTTAGTTAACAAAAATCCTGCCACACTTAAAATTAAATCACAAAGCGGGAGTTTTGTATATTTGCAGAATGAAAATTGCAGATTTTAATCTGATAGAGTTATCAGATGAGTATAACAACCCTAAGTACTTTAGAGATGATCCCATTAAGTATCCGAAGT
>JAUYTH010000128.1 GCA_030695165.1 Bacteroidales bacterium | reverse complement strand
TTTTGGAGGTGAGAATGTCTATTACAATATCAATTACAGAGAGTATCCTGCCGGAACAGAGGTGGAGAGCTTCTGTACAGAGGTGCTTAAAAAAAACGCGGAGTATATTGCAAGCACAACGCATAAGTTGGCAAGTGAGGGAGAGAGGCAAATTTTCACTTCGGAATCTGTTAAAAGTAAGGTAATTGGTTGCGGAGAGTCCTATTCTCAATCTCTCACCGGAGAGGGGGCTATTGGACAAATATCTCTAAGAGTTGAGAATCCCGGGAGTGAAGATTTTAATATAAATCAAGCGTTAAGATCTGTTGTACTTGAGATATCGTTTGACGGAATTAAAAGAGTATGGAGCCCTGTCGGTGATTTTTTTGGGACCGGATATAAAATCTCCCCTCACAGAACTTTTTTTACTCAGGTTAGTGAAGATGGGTCGATGACCTCTCTGTGGGTTATGCCTTTTCGCAAGGGTGCAGATGTTACTATACGCAACCTAGCCGATTTTCCTGTAAAAATGATACTGGAGATCTCTCAGAGTGGGTGGGAGTGGGATGATAGAAGCATGTACTTTGGAACTTCGTGGAGAGAGTACAACAGGCTTGATGCCGGAGGGGTAAAGAGCAATGATGAGCTGGGAGAGGGAGCTTTTGATATTAACTATGTTACATTAAAGGGGAGAGGAGTCTTTGCAGGTGATGCCCTTACTCTCTTTAACAGCGCCTACGCCTGGTGGGGAGAGGGAGATGAGAAGATTTATGTAGATGGTGAGAGTTTCCCCTCTCACTTTGGTACAGGAACAGAAGATTACTATGGATACGCCTGGTGCAGGCCGGAAAAATTTACAGATCACCCATTTATCTCCCAGCCCGATGGCAGCGGTAATCTGGAGGCGGGCTATACGGTTAATCTACGGTACCGATCTCTCGATAAAATACCATTCAATGAGAGCCTTGTTTTAGATATGGAGGTGTGGAGCTGGACAGATGCGATTCTCAACTTCTCTCCGGTCACCTTTTACTATCAGCTCCCGGATCATATCCTTTACAAAAAATACTCATCACGAGAATTTACCGACCCTACCGGTTCTATGTTAAGCGGAGAGGAGGGTGCTACAAAAAAGGTTGTAACCCATAGACTGGAGTTGGTTCCGGCTATTGTAAGAGAGGGGCGGACAGAGTTTGACCAGCTCGATTTTCACTACCGGAGTGCGGGAAGAGTCTCTTTTGACAGATCTGTGGGCTTTACTACAAGCAATAAAGCGTTTGTAAACTGGAGCGGAGCATCTGCAGGTGATACACTTGTTGTGAGGTTTTATACCGATGAGAATTTAAAAGAGGGGGCTATCAAGATTGGCTTTATTAAAGGGGCCAATTTTGGAAGATTCAGAATTTTACTAAATGGGAAACCCTTTGGGGATATTTTTGATGGTAGTTCAGATACCCAATTTGTGACAGAGGTAGATTTTGGCAGACAAACACTTAATAAAGGTGAGAACCAGTTTACCTTTATTAACCTTGGACCTTCCCACTCCGGTCAAAAAAACAGCTTTGTGGGTATTGACTATATATATTTTAGTGCGAAGACTTTTTAAAGTGTGTCAATTATTCTTTCGAAAAGAACAATATTGCTTTATTTTATTCGTTTACAAAGAATAATTATATATAATTGCTGTTGATAATGCAATACCTAACCGGCTTGGATTCAGATTTTCTGAGAGCAAGGGAAGGTTGCTGGAAAATATTGTATTCATCGAGCTGTTGAGACGGGGTTGTGAACTCTTTTACTTTTCGGGAAAATATGAGTGCGACTTCCTGGTAAAAGATAATTTAAAGATAAAGGAGGCAATACAGGTAACTTATGCATTGAATAATAAAAAATTACAATAGGGAAATCAATGGATTAGCCGAGGCAATGCGAACACTTGATATCTCCAAGGGTACGCTGATAGTTTTTGATAATAATAACATCTCCATAGAGCTGCCGGAAGGAGTATCGATAATTCCTGCGTATAAATGGCTTCTTACCAGTGGGGGATAATTTATATGATAACACAATATCTGGTATTATAAAAAAGTTTTTTTTAACTATTCTATCTCTACTAACTACTTATGGTAGATGTCAGGTATCTATGAAGTCGCTTTTATATGAGATGGTTTTAGCAGAGTCTTTGGCAAAATTTCCCTCACCTGAGTTTAAATTGCTGCAGGTGAGAAAAGGTGGTATGCCAATTTTGATCTCTCAAATTTCCTAATAGTAGAGAAAACAGAAGGCAGAAGGGAATTTGTCATTTTTGAAGTTAGCTCTGAAACCCAATTTACCTTTATAAACCTTGGACCTTCTCTCTTCGGCCAAATAAACAGTTTTGTGGGAATAGACTACATATACTTGGAGAGTATCTTTTCCGGGCCTATTAAACTATAATTTAATAATTATTACTATATTAATACAGAAATTGTTATTACCTTTATTTTGTCGAAAGAGAAACTATTTATTTTTTAATATGAATGAAACCAATTCATTATGAAAAATTTAGGTGTCATATTCCACAGAATTAAATATTGTTTTAAGGTAGCAACTATTTGTTTTTGCTTATCAATTATGTTTTCTTGTTACTCCGAAAAGAAAATTCAAAAAAATGAGATTTATAGAGAACTATCTTCATTTGTAGGAACAAAGATAATTCTTCAAACTCATAACTTGTTACGAATTAATTTTCCTGATTCTATAGAATCTCATAATTTTATTAACAGTAAATATAAGATATTTCATTTCATAGATAATTATGGATGTTCTGGATGTAAGATTGGAAAATTATCAAGTTGGAATTTTTGTATAAAAGACTTGATTATAATGGTATTCCTATAATAATTATTATTCACACAAATAATATAACCGAATTAAAATCTTCAATGAGACGTTATGAATTTTCATTTCCGTACTTTATTGATTTTAAAAACTCTTTTATGAATGTAAATTTTAAATTGCCTCAAAAAGAGCTTCTAAGAACATTTCTTACAAGAAATGATACTGTAATATTAGTTGGTAATCCGTTAAAAAATAAAGAAATAGATAAATTGTATCGAAGAGAAATAGTTAATTAAAAAATTTTAGTTATGAAAAAAATTAAACTTTTATCATCTTTTTTAATGATGTTTTTTGTCTGTTCAGGAATTACTCAAAATAATACAAGTTATACAAGTAATTCTAAAGAAACATTAATAAAAGAAAACATTAAAGCATTATTTAGTGTTTGTTTATCATGTCAAACGGATGAAGATTGCCCAGCGGGTATGATTTGTTTTGAAGGTGAATGTGTTGAAGATGGAATTGTTCACCAATTTTGTCTACAAGACATCGTAAATTTTTGTAATACACAAAATGATTCTTATTGTTACTGGTATATTCCAAGTAGTGGAGGGACTTGGTTATGCATTTTTTAGGATAGAGTAAATAAACTATATTGAGATTATTACTATGAAAAAATTGTTTTCTTCAATGATGATCCTTTTAATATTATTTTTATTAAATGGGTGCAAAGAGAAAAGTTTAAATAAATATTTAGATTTTAATGATTTATTTAGTGTAAAGGATACTCTTAAAGGTGTAATCCTTGAAAAAACATCCTCTCAGGATAGTGCAAAATACAGTAGTTTTCTATATTCTCCTAATGGATTGATTGTTGACGTAGGGTTAGAAAATGAAGCCTTCTTTATGTTAGATACTTTAACTGGTGGTAAAATAGCTTCTGGAGGTCTTATTGGAAGAGGTCATAATGAGATTCTGTCTATTATTTCATTTGACTATAACTCAGCAACAAATAAATTATTCGTTTGGGATATATATCAGAAAAAAATTCACTCATTCGATGTGTCAAAAGATAAAATATTGAAAGTTGCAAGGTCAATAGATGTTAAGGAAAAATCGAACCTTTACAGATTAAAGGTTATTAGTGATAGTTTGTTTATTGCATTGTCTTTCTGCCCCGATCAAACAATTGGGCTTATAAGTAACAATGGTACTTTTATATCAAAATTACCTTATAAAGTTATAGAAAACAATAATATAAATTATACAACTAAATATTTTAACACTCAGATTGCTGTATCTCCTAAAAAAGATTATATTGTTGCTGTAGACTTTATGTTTCCATCAATCAAGTTATACTCCATTAAAGACAATAAGATATTACCTAAATGGGGAAAAATGGTATTTAAACCTTTGTATAACATTGAGAACGGTTGGGTAAAGATAAACAATGATCAACCATTTGGATTTTTAGATGTGTTTATGACAAAGAAGTTTATATACGTTTCTTCTTTAGGTTTAAAATGTGGAGACTGGAGAGAAAATAAGAATGAAAATAGTACTTATACATACTTATTAAAATTTGACTATAATGGTAAATTTATAAATAGTTATATTTTAGATCATTATATTCAAGTTTTTGAGTTTGGTTCTGATGGAAAAACAATTTATGGTCTTTGTGGAGACAATAAGATTTTTAAATACTCGATAACCGATTAATAATTAAAGGTGTCCAAAAGTTAATTCTGGACACCTTTCTCTATTGTGCTTATTGATCTATTTGTGCCTGTAAATAATTACTTTCTCCCGTAAATAGCTAGGTCGCCAAGCTCCTCTTCTATACGAAGAAGTTGGTTGTATTTTGCCATACGGTCTGAGCGGCTCAGTGAGCCGGTCTTGATTTGGCCGGAGTTGGTTGCAACTGCGATATCTGCAATTGTTGAGTCTTCGGTTTCGCCTGAGCGGTGTGATGTTACAGAGGTGAATTTGTTGCGGTGTGCAAGTTCAATAGCGTTGAGGGTCTCTGTAAGTGTTCCAATCTGGTTAA
>JAUYTH010000121.1 GCA_030695165.1 Bacteroidales bacterium | reverse complement strand
ACAGGTGCTGCTATGGCAATCAATCCTGTTCTTAAGGCAGCAGAGGGTTCGCCCTTATTGTTTGGTGCAGATGCTATTGATACAAATATTGCAGATGCAGTAAAAATCCCGAGAGTGAAAGAATCTATGCCGGGGCTCTACCCCGGGAGAGTTATAAAAGTTGAAGACCAAAAATCTGTAATTGATGGGAAACCACAGGAGGAGGCTGCATACAGAATGTTAAGCGAAGCGATGCTTCTGTTAACCGGAGAAAAAAAGCTAAAAAAGGCGTGGCGACAGTTTGTGGGACCGAAAGATATAATTGGCCTTAAAGTCAACCCTGTTGCCGGTAAACTTTTGACAACCTCTCACGCTGTTACAAAGTCTGTAATAAAGCAGCTGGAGGAGGCCGGAATCCCAAGGGAGAACATTGTGATTTGGGACAGGCGTGAGATGCAGCTCCACGAAACAGGTTATACTCAGGAGAACTATCCCGGAATTACAATTACAGGTACCGAGTGCCAGGATGCAGATGGGGGCTTTTATGATAAACAAGGTAAACTCCATAGTGAGAGCCGGATAGATAAATCTCAATTCTTCTATGCCAATCTTGAGGGAGTATACGACGACTACACTATTCCATATATGGTCAACGGCGGGAAAGAGTCATATTTCACAAAAATATGCACAGAGAGGGTCACCAAAATTATTAACCTTCCAATTTTGAAGAATGCAGGGCCAACCACTACCCTCTGCCTCAAAAACCTCTCATTCGGGGCAATCACAAACACATCCAGGCTACACAAACTGTGGCACGAGACCTGTGCCTATGTATGCGCCTTTCCCCCTCTTAGAGACAAGGTTGTCTTGAATATCGTAGATGGTTTGGTGGGATGCTTCGACGGAGGGCCATCTGCAAAACCTCAGTTTATCTGCAACTACAATATGCTTCTTGTGGGGAGCGACCCGGTTGCTGTAGACAGAGTCGGTCACGATGTGATTATTAAAAAAAGAATAGAGAACGGCATTCAGAAGGAGGACTTACAAAAAGCTTCAAGATTTATAGACCTTGCACAGGAGCTTAAACTTGGAGTGGGGGACCGTGATAAGATCTCTGTTACAGAGAAAATAATTTAAATTTCGTAAATATTACAGATGGATTTCAATTTCAAGATCAATAAAATAGTAGTACTGCTTGCAGCCCTCACTCTTCTTACAACACGGGATCACCTCTGTGCACAGGAGCTTATGGTTACAAGAGAGCGAACATTCACAGGAACTGCCCTTTACGGCTTTATGAACGGTGGCAGCGATCTCTATCTGGAGTATGGATTCAAAGAGTTAAGAGCTTTGGAGGTAACTTATAAAGGAGAACAATACTCCATTGAGATATACAAGATGCCATCACCCGAGGATGCTTTCGGTATCTACTCGCTTCACACCTTCCGCTGCAATTGCGCAGATACACTTTCACAGCTTAATTGCTTCTCTCCATTGCAAATGCAGGCAGTAATCGGAGATGTATATTACTCGATAGTATATGAAAAATCTGTTGTGGGGTTTAAAAAAGAGGCGGCAGAGCTTCTGGCAATTTATTCGAGGGATGTGGAGAAAAGAAACCCTATATTTCCTGCAGATATATCTGCAACAGAAAAACCGGTTTCGGGAAAGGTAAAATATGTCAGGGGCAAACTGGCGTTGGTTAATGCTGCCCCTGAGCTCTCACAACTTTTGGAAGGAGTATCAGATTATAAGTTATGGGTCGCTCAGAAGAGGGTAAACAGCAGGAATTTGGCAATTATTTTCGTAAATAATAGCGATTATCTTACAGTTTTAAAAGAGAGACTTCCCGCATCCTCTATTGTTTCCTGTGAGGAAGATTGTATCCGGTTTGAGTTTTAAACAAAAATTTTTACTACATTTGCCACAACGGCAGGTTTAATAAAAGTGGTAGTAAAGAATTTCATACTGGCTACAACATCAATTTCCATCTATCTTTTTTCAATGATGGGCGTGGGAAGATATTCCTGTCACTGCGACCACGCATCCCAACTCTCATTCTTCGGTATCCGTACACAATGCTCTTGTACCCACGAGGTAGAGAGTGCTCATAAAGGACATCAATGTGTTTGCGGAGAGCACCTATTGGCTAAAGAGCCAAAAAAAGATGACTGCTGTTCGGTCACATACTATTTTCTTGATTCAGATCAAGATTCTCAGAATTATTCGTTTGATTTTATTTTAACGGATATCTCACTGTTATTGCCGCAGAATATGCTCTGTCTTGGGATTGCCATTATCCAGCGTCCTATTATCAAGACCTTTCACGCGCTGTTCCGATGCGCCCCAATACCCATATTCGAGTTGAATCGTCAGCTGATTTTATGATCTGCAACGATAGGGGGTAAAAATCTTACCTCCCGTTTTGGTTTATTGTTTTCGCAATCAGGTTTGCGGGGATTAAATTTTATATACAACACATAAACAATAATGATGAAAAGAATTGTTACAATATTACTGATCTCATTTTCAATATTTCAGTCAGGTATGCTAATGGCAAAACCTGCAAAAAGGGCAGTT
>JAUYTH010000120.1 GCA_030695165.1 Bacteroidales bacterium | reverse complement strand
ACAAAATAGAGCAGCCACCGCTGGATACCGTAGATCTTAATGAGGGAGATATTCTTAGTTTTGGAGAGTCACACCTCAAAGTGATTCATACACCAGGCCACACAAGGGGCGGGGTATCATTCTATAGTGAAGAGGATAAGCTTGTTATAACAGGAGATGCTCTCTTTGCGGGCAGTATAGGGAGGACAGATCTTCCCGGGGGTGACTATGACCAGCTTATGGAGAGCCTTTTGGGAAAAATTGTAAAACTTGGAGATGACTACACTGTTTATCCGGGACACGGTCCAGCAACCACAATAGAAAAAGAGATAAGTTCCAATCCATTTCTTCGCTACGAATAATTATAGCTATGAAAAATATTTTTAACCGCAGGTTCCTTATTGTACTTATCCCGCTGCTCTCCTATTGTACCAATGTAGATTCCAGCAACGTAACACTTTTCGCCAATGACTCGACTTTTACACAGGATATAAAGATTCCCCCTGTGCCAAAGGCAGTCTCATTTGCAGATGAGCAGGTCCCGCTTCACTATTTTGATATCAGAGAGTCTCTATCGCGAGAGATTACCGGTCTGAGCTATTTCCACGGTACAATGATCTACGTAATGCAGCTGGATAACAGATACTCAAAAGAGATAAAAGAGATTTTAAAGCAGGAGGGTATCCCGGAAGATTTTTACTACCTGTGCATTGCCGAGAGTATGCTTCAGCCGCTGGTCTCCCCCGCTAATGCCGCAGGCTACTGGCAATTTCTTGCCGGAACAGCAAGGGAGTACGGCCTTATTGTAGATAACGAGGTGGACGAAAGATACCATATAGAGAAATCTACCAGGGCAGCAGCTGCCTACTTTAAGAAGGCATACGCAGAGTTCGGCACCTGGACAATGGCCGCTGCATCTTACAATACCGGGTTTAGCAATGTAAGGTACAGAATATCCAAACAGAGCAACAACAGCTATTTCGATACACAGTTTGTTGAGGAGACCGGCAGATATGTTTTCCGGGCACTGGCATTTAAAATAATTCTGAATGATCGCGCCAGATACGGTTTTAACCTCAACAAAGAGGATCTCTACCCACCTCTGGAGTATTACGAAGTTGAGGTAAAGGGGCCGGTAGAGAACTGGTCTGACTTTGCCGCAAAGCACAACACAAACTTTAAACTCCTAAAGATGTACAACCAGTGGATAAGGGCCAACAACCTGACCAACAAACAAAACAGGGTGTATGTTGTGAAGTTGCCAAAAAAAGGGTTTAGGGAGAGACAGTAGTATGAGTATAGAGGTAACCGGAGCAAGAGTTAATAACCTGAAAAACATCAACGTATCAATACCCAGAGATAAGTTGGTTGTTATTACCGGCCTGAGCGGCAGCGGTAAATCTTCTCTTGCTTTTGATACCATCTATGCAGAGGGTCAAAGACGATATATGGAGACCCTGTCTGCCTACGCAAGACAGTTTATGGGGGCTCTGGAGAGGCCGGACGTAGACTCTATTACAGGGCTTAGTCCTATAATTGCTATAGAACAGAAGACTACCGGGCGTAATCCCAGATCTACCGTCGGGACTATAACGGAGATATATGACTTTATTCGACTGCTTTTTGCACGGGCATCCAAGGCCTACTCACCGGTGACCGGGCTTGAGATGATAAGATACAGCGATGAGCAGATAGTCTCTCTCATAATGGAGGAGTACAGGGAGAGGCGATCGATTTTGCTCTCTCCGCTCATAAAAGGGAGAAAGGGCCACTACAAAGAGCTATTTGAGGGGCTCATCCGAAAAGGATTTCTCCAGGTTCGGGTAGATGGGCAGGTGTACGATCTCGCTTCGGTAAAACCTCTGGACAGATATAAGGCTCACTTCATAGAGCTGGTTGTGGACAAACTAATCCCAACCCCTCAGGGAGAGAAGAGGGTGAGGGACTCAGTACTATCTGCACTATATCACGGAAAAGGGTCGCTAGCACTGCTGGACGAGCAGAGTGGGCAGATAAGGCATTTAAGCAAACATCTGATGTGTCCCCAAAGCGGAATCTCCTATCCCGAGCCGGCCCCGCACACCTTCTCCTTTAACTCGCCTCAGGGGGCCTGCCCTCACTGCAAAGGGCTGGGGATGATAAATAAGGCCGACCTCTCCAAGATTATACCCAACGATAAGATATCAATTGCCAATGGTGGTATAACCCCGTTAGGGGTGATGAGAGATACTCTGCTCTTTCGCCAGCTGGAGGGGATTGCAAAGAGATATGAGTTTTCGCTTCACGATGCCATAAAGGATATTCCCGAAGATGCTCTGAATTTAATTATATACGGTTCAGACGAGCTGTTTCGGGTTAGCGGTGAATCCTCTTCGCAGATGATGAGCTTTGGAGGTGTTATCTTAATGATTGAGCAGAGTGAGAAAGATAGCGACGATCTTATTCAGAAAAAGGAGCGCTTTGTAGAGGAGATCCTCTGCCCTGTGTGCAAAGGGACACGACTTAAGGAGGAGTCTCTGAGCTTTAAGATAGACAATATGAATATCTCACAGGTTTCTTCTATGGATATGGATATTCTCTTTGAATGGATATGCACATTAGAGGCAAAACTGGACTCCCGCCAAAAAATTATTGCCAGGGATGTGATAAAAGAGCTCACAGACAGGGTGGGGTTTCTTCTGGATGTGGGTCTAAATTACCTCTCACTGGACAGAAGCACCAGGTCACTGAGTGGCGGAGAGAGTCAGAGAATTCGCCTTGCAACACAGATAGGGTCAAAACTGGTAAATGTCCTCTATATACTTGACGAGCCAAGTATAGGGTTACACCAGAGGGATAATATAAAGCTTATTGACTCACTCAGGAGACTAAGGGATGAGGGTAACTCAATTATGGTTGTGGAGCACGACCAGGAGATGATCTCCTCTGCAGATTGGCTTGTAGATATGGGGCCGGGAGCAGGCGAGAAGGGTGGAAAGGTTCTCTATTGCGGGCTCCCCGGCGATATACCCAAAATGACAAAGAGAGAGATGGCAGCATATAACTCTCTTACCCTGGACTATATGAGCGGAGAGAAGAGGATAGAGATTCCTGCAGAAAGGCGCAAAGGTAACGGCAAGTATCTGGAGCTTTTTGGAGCTAGCGGGAATAACCTTAAGGGTGTTAATCTAAAGTTACCTCTGGGTTGCCTTATCGGGGTGAGCGGTGTTAGCGGTAGCGGCAAATCTTCACTCATAAACGAGACCCTGATGCCGATACTCAGCAACCACTTTTACCGCTCTCTCTACAGACCATTACCCTACACAGATATTAAGGGGATAGACAACATAGATAAACTTATCGAGATAGACCAGTCTCCAATCGGGAGAACTCCAAGGAGCAACCCCGCAACCTACACAAATGTATTTGCAGATATTAGAAAATTATTCGGGGAGACTCCGGATGCCAAGATACGGGGTTTTAAGCCGGGCAGATTCTCTTTTAATGTTAAGGGGGGGCGTTGCGAGGGGTGCAAAGGTGCCGGTGTTCAAATCATCGAGATGAACTTTTTGCCATCTGTTCACGTGCACTGCAAAGAGTGTAACGGAAAGAGATATACTCCCGATACTCTGGCTGTAAAATACAGAGGTAAATCTATTTACGATGTTCTGGAGATGACCATCTCTCAGGCTTTGAAATTTTTTGAGCATATGCCCTCAATTGTTCAAAGAGTTAAGGCTCTGGAGGAGGTTGGCCTGGGATATGTAAAATTGGGACAGAGTTCAACCACACTAAGCGGAGGAGAGAGTCAACGGGTAAAGCTGGCTGCAGAGCTCTCAAAGAGAGGGACGGGAAACTCTCTCTATATTCTGGACGAACCTACAACCGGCCTCCACTTTGAGGATGTCAGGGTCTTGTTGGGTGTTTTGCAGACCATTACCAATCAGGGAAATACAGTTCTTATTATTGAGCATAATCTAGATGTATTAAGAAGTGCAGATTATATAATAGATATGGGGCCACAGGGCGGAGCGGCAGGAGGAGAGATAGTTGCTTGCGGAACACCGGAAGAGATCAGAGAGAACACGCTCTCTGTAACCGGGAGATATATCGGATATTATTAACATAAATTATTTATTATGATAAAAGTTTATTGCGAAAATCTCAACAAGAGAGTTCATTGCGAACCGGGCACTACACTTGCCTCTCTGGCAAGAGAAAACGGGATAGAGTTGCAGTGGCCGATTCTTGCCGCAATTGTTGACAATCAATTGAAAGAGCTGGGATTTCAGATATATAACGCTCATAACATTCAGTTTATTGACTATTCACATCCGGATGGGGCAAGGACATACGTTCGCTCACTCAACTTTGTTCTTCAAAAGGCTGTTGCGGAACTCTATCCGCAGTTCTCGCTTGTGATTGACTACAATTTGCAAAACGGGATGTATGCAGAGATACGTGAGCTGGAGCCGGATGAGGATGGCTCTCCTAAAGTGGTGGCTTTAAGTGAAGAGGAGGTCTCTCTCATCAAGAGACGGATGGAGGAGATTATCAAGGCAGACTACCCCATTACCCGGCAAAAGATACGTACCGAAGAGGCTCTCAGAATGTTCAGGGCCAATAACCGTCCGGAGAAGGCCTTTTTGCATCAGCTCCGGGGGAAGTTCTTTACCACAGTCTATTTTATGGATGGATATCCGGACCACTTTTATGGGCCGCTGGTTGAGTCTACAGGTGTCATCACCTCCTGGGATTTTGAGTCTTTCAGCAGAGGATTGCTGCTGAGGTCTCCATCAATTACAAATCCTTACAAGATAACTCACTCTCCTTACCAGTATAAACTTTTTGATGTATTTAAGGAGTACTCAAAATGGTGCAGTATTTTGGGAGTAAAGGGGGTGGGTTCGCTTAACCACGCTATTTATGAGGGCAATGCAAGAGGGCTTATTCAAATTTCCGAAGCTCTACACGAGAGAAAGTATGCAGATATTGCAGATGAGATATTCAAAAGAAGAGATCAGGTAAAGCTTGTGCTAATTGCAGGCCCATCCAGCAGCGGAAAAACATCCACATCAAAAAGGGTAGCATTGCAGCTTAAGGTGCTGGGAATGAATCCTGTAATTATTGAGATGGATAACTATTTTGTGGACAGAGAGAGAACACCTCTGGACAAGGATGGCAACCTGGACTTTGAGGTTTTGGAGGCGATGGATGTAGAGTATCTTAACCTGCAGCTTAACGATCTCTTTGCCGGGAAGACAATAGAGATTCCAAAGTTTGACTTTACTTTGGGAATTCGAGTGCGCTCAGGCGAGAGACTCACTCTGGGAGAGAAGGATATTCTTATAATGGAGGGTATCCACGGCCTCAATCCCAAACTTACATCTCAGGTAGAGCCGGAGAGGATTTACAAGATCTATGCATCTGCACTCACCTCGCTCTCTCTTGACGAGAACAATAACATATCTACCTCAGACTGTCGTCTGGTAAGAAGGATAGTGAGGGACGGGAACTATCGTGGAATGTCACCGGAGAGCACGATAATGCGTTGGCCAAGCGTCCGCAGGGGTGAGATAAACAACATCTTTCCTTTTCAGGAGAATGCAGATATTATGTTCAACTCTGCGCTCATCTATGAGTTGCCTATGCTTAAATATTATGCAGAGCCTCTTCTACGCCGTATTCCCGCAAACTCGCCCGCCTATACAGAGAGCATACGTCTGCTCAAGTTCCTCTCATATATACAGGAGCTTCAGCCGGCCGAGATAGCACTAATTCCACCAACCTCTGTAATGAGGGAGTTTATCGGGGGGAGCAGCTTTAGATATTAGGAGGTCTCTATCTTGAGATCCAGTGTTCCGGATTCTGCTTTGTGGTTCCGCTCCATAGCTGGAAATGGAGTACTGAGTTACCTTCGGCCTCGGCAAGAGTTCCAAGTGGCTGCCCTGTCTTAACGGCATCTCCACTCTTTACAATAACCTTCTCTATTTTTGTATAGAAGGTGTAGTAGTTACCGTGCTGTACCAGTACACACTGGTTATAACCGGGCATCACCAGAATCTGTTTCACAACTCCATCAAAAACAGAGGTTGCCTGAGCATTAAGAGTGGTGGAGATGTTAACCCCGTTGTTGAAAGGTAGTTTTATATTTTTGAATACAGGGTGGTTATGCTGCCCGAATTGTTCAATTATGACACCCTCTTTAACCGGCCAGGGGAGCCTCCCCTTATTGTTCTCAAATTTATCTGAGAGAGCTCTGTCTGCCTCTGCCTCCTTATAGTCGGAGCTCTTTTTCTCCTTAGCAGCCTCGGCAAGAATCCTCTCTATCTCTCTGTTGAGCCTCTCCATCTCCCTTCTCTTCTCGGTAAGCTGATTCCGGAACTCCCGCTCCTTTTTTGAGAGCACAAGAATAATATCCCGGGCTCTCTTCTCCTCCTGGGCAAGAGATTTGTACTCTTGCTCTCTCCTGCGCTGCATTTTCAGGGACTCCATCCTCATATTGGAGAGCCTGCTCACCTCATCTCTCAGTCTGGTGCTTCTCTCCTTAATAGCCTTTGCATTCGTCTTTAACGCCTGAGAGTAGCTCTTGAGGTAACTCCATCTTCTGTACCCCTGCTCAAGGTTGTCACTTGCGAGCACATAGAGAATCCAGACGGTCTTATCTCTGTGTTTATAGGCGTTATAAACCAGATGTGAGTACCTCTTTTTAAGGGTTGAAAGATCGTTGGTTAACATATCTATCTCCTTAGCCTTGCGAACAGAGAGAGCGTCAATAGTTCGAATCTCCGACTCAATTTGCGAAAGGAGCCTTTTTCTGTTAGTGATCTTTCTTTGAATAAAATTGAGCTCCTTGGTGCTGGCAAGCTGCTTTGACTTATTGGCGGAAAGTTGTTTGTCCAGAAAAGCAATCTCTCTCTCTATCTCCTCCCTTCTTTTGGTCTGCTCCGATATACTCTGTGCGATGGCCCCGCATAGCGTGGTCATAAAAACAAGCAATATAAGAGCCCTTCTAAACATTATTTCTACTGTTTTTTCTCTTTTTCCCTTTTGCGAGCCTTCTCCTCTATTCCAAGATCCGGATTCAGTTTATGAGCCTGACCCCAGTAAATGGATGCCAGATCATACTCTTTAAGGGCAAACAGAACCTCTGCATAGTGGTCCAGCATCTCTGCGCTCTCTTTGCCACCATATATCATAGCGTGTTTAAAAACCGACTTTGCCTCTATATGATTCCCCATCAGGTGCAGAATCCAGGCAAATGTATCCAGGTAGGTTGGGTTGTTCGGTTCCGCCTCTATTGTGATCTTGCTCATCTTGTAGGCCTTTTTGAGCTCTTTTCCGTCCAGGGCAAGAAAGTATGCATAGTTATTGAGGGCAGGCATTTGACGCGGCTCAAGCTTTAGTGTCTTTTTGTAATACTTGTAGGCCTCTTTTTTGTTCCCGGCCCGGTAGTTCATATCTGCAATAGTGGTGAGGGTGTTTACAACGGTTGCACTATCCTTTGTAAAGCGGAGTATCTCCTTGAATGTTACAATTGAGTTCTCGGTCTTACCGCTCTGTACCTGTGCTATCCCTTTGAATTGAAGGAAATCCGGGTCATTTACAAATTTAACCAAAGCCTCATCGCTCTTCTTCTCCATAGGCTCCCACATCTGCAGATAGTATATTAGGGAGAGGTACTGCCTGTGCGCCTCTTTTGAGTCGTAATACCTCTGGAGGTTGTCAAACAGAACTCCAAGGGCCTCTCCGCTTTTATCACTCTGAACCAGGAACAGAGAGTAGGTATATGCAATGCTGCTATCCTCGGGGTGTGCACTATAGAGGTTTTGCATCATAGTATCTATCTGAGGGAGGAATGTCTGTATAAATCGGGTGTTTGTTAGGATCTGCTTCATATATGAGACCTTCATAAAGGGGTCTACCTCCCTGTTTGAGAGAAAGGGGTTCATCCGTTCGAAGTAGAGATCGTACTGACCTTTAACACGATAGATCTCTGCAAGACCAAAGCTTGCGGGCATATAATCCGGGGCAAGAGCCAGTGCTTTAAGATAGTAGATTTGGGCAATGGAGTCTTTTTGCTCTGCAGCAAAGTTGTCTCCTATAACCGCAGCTGTTCTTACAGAGCCGTAAATCTTATCAAACTCAACCAGATATTTCATCGCCTCCTCCTGCTTACCCCGGTAAATCATAAGGTTATAACGGGTTAGGCCAGTAGCTTCGTTGACTCCGATAGATTTCTCAATATCCAAGAGAACCTCCTCTGCCTTGCCAAACTCCTTCTGCTGTATATATAACTCGATTAACCCGTCGTATAGCTCACTGTCCAGAGGGTTATCCTCCCGGAGTTTGTTATAGATCTCAATAGCTTTATCTGCCTCGCCCATATAGTCGTATATAGTTGCAAGTTGTTGTTTGTACCAGTTGTTTGATGGGTCTTTTTCCGATGCCTTTAACATCTGCTCCAGAGCCTTCCCTAACTCATTTCTGGAGAGATGAATGTTGGCTATATAGAAGTGAACAGCATCATTTGTGGGGTCCATAACGGCTATTTGCCGAAACTGTTTCTCTGCTAATTCGACGTTTCCAAGGTTGTAGTTTTTAAGAGCTTCAAGGTAGGCCAAATTACCCTGATTGATCTCCTGCTGAGCGTATAGAGAGTTGTAATTGACTAAAATAGTGGCAAAAAGAGTGAGGATTAAAAAAACACCGTGTATTCGTATCTTGGAAAGGAGAGACATTGTATCTGTTATTATTGTGTTACAAAGTTAATTAAAATCCTACCTTTGCAAATATCAATCCAATGTTCATCGGAATGTTGAAATCTTTTTATTGTCGGTGCAACGAAATATTGCTATTTTGCATCTTATAAATACTGTGAATGATAACTTCAAAAAGGGAATTTCTCGACGAGAAGGAGTTGTTATGTGCTTGTCTAAAACAGGATCCTAAGGCACAACGCACTCTTTATGAGTTGTACTCTCCAAAAATGCTTACGGTTTGTGTGAGATACGTAGGTGATAAGGAGCGTGCCAGAGACATTCTACACGATGGTTTCATAACAGTATTTGAAAAAATTGAAAGTTATAACGGCACCGGTTCATTTGAGGGGTGGCTAAGGCGTATCTTCGTAAATACTGCTTTAATGTCCCTAAGAAAAGGAGATGTGCTTAAGTTTTCAGATGAGTTAAGTGATGTGGGGAGGGAGCTCTCGGTTGAGAGTACGGTTTTAGGGAAGATTTCATCACAGGAGTTACTTAAGCTTATCTCACAGATGCCGGCCGGGTTTCGCGCTGTATTTAATATGTATGCAATTGAGGGTTACAGCCATCTGGAGATTGCAAAAGAGTTTAAGATTAGCGAGGTGAGCTCCAGGTCGCAGTTAAGCAGAGCAAGAGTATGGTTACAGGAGAGGCTGGAAGATATTAGATAGTTAAAGAGAAATTAGATATAATGGATAACAGAGAGTTTGATAAAAGAGTTCGTGAACTGATGGAGGGACATCTGGAGATGCCCGACAGCAGCTTGTGGGACTCTATAGCCACCTCTCTGGCGCAGAGAAAGCGTGCAAGAGTGCTCTATATGAGAAGAGCATTAATTGGCACAGCAGCAGTTGCTGCATCGTTGGCACTCATCTTCTTCCTGGATTCAGGTGAGAGTACAGCCCCTTCTCAAAAAGCAATAATTGAAAATCTCGCACAAGAGATTGAAACAACGCCGCAAAGAGGTGTAACAGATTCAAAAACAGAGAGAGTGGTCAGCTCAAATAGAACTCACATTAAAGAGACGAATAAAGAGTTGACTGCCCAGGTTTTACCTGAGCAAAAGGGAGAGGAGATGGGCGTTGTTGTAAAGGAGGAGATTCTGGAGAGTGCTAAAGAGACAGAAAAGGAGACGGCTAAAGAGCCTATCAAGGTGTCAGTTCAAGAGTCAGTTAAAGATCCTGCCAAAAAAGCAGAAGACAGGAGTTATCTTTTTGAAAACAGCTACAACAGAAGGTCTCACAGAAGGGGCTCTACACTGTTGGCAGTATCTACCAACATCTCTCCATCTACGGCCAGCAACTCTGTCTCTCTTATGGGGCTAAGCCAGGCTCAGAGTGGTTACAGTGTTAGCAATGTGGTCCCTACATTTCAAAAAGCCTATGTACCGCAGGAGGTTATCTCAAATACAAAGTTCCTGATGCCAATATCTCTGGGAGTACAGGCTCAGTTTCCTCTTACAGGAAAGTTGTCAGTTGCAACCGGGCTTAACTACACACTTCTCTTCTCTCACTATGATGCAATATCCAGAGATGAGACAAGGGAGACTCAGCAGACACTTCACTACATTGGGGTTCCGCTTAACCTCTACTACAATCTCTTCAACAAGGAGAGCCTAAGGGTTTATGTATCTACAGGTGTAGCGGCAGAGAAGGGGCTCTATGCAGATTACGAAGTGTTTGAGAGCGGAGTAAGAAGAACTTACGGGCAATCTATAGAGGGGCTTCAGTGGTCAGTTAACGGAGGTTTTGGGGTAGAGTTTCAGGTAAACAACTCTGCCGGTCTCTATTTTGATCCGTCTGTAGCCTACTATTTTGATAATAACCAGCCTCTTAGCATAAGAAGCTCACAGCCGCTTCAATTCAAATTTGAACTTGGGTTCAGGTTCAGGCTCTAATACTCTTTTTATAACTATATTTACAAAAAAAAGAGTTGTCTAAAGTTGCCGTAGTAATATTAAACTGGAACGGGAAGCACTATCTTGAGAGATTTCTTCATCTTTTGATAGAGCGCACAAAGATTGCCAATGTGGAGATTGTCATTGCAGATAACTGCTCTAATGACGGCTCAGTAGAGTGGATAAAAACAAATCATCCCACACTAACACTCATAGAATTTAACAGGAATTATGGTTTCACAGGTGGCTACAACAGGGCACTGGAACAGATAGAGTCGGAGTACTACCTGTTGCTCAATTCCGATGTTGAGGTCACCCGCGGGTGGTTAAAACCTCTTATATCTGCTATGGATAAAAATCCTAAGGTGGGTATATCTATGCCAAAGATAAAATCTGCATTTGACAGAGATATGTTCGAGTATGCAGGAGCTTGCGGAGGGTATATGGATGTTCTTGGATTCCCTTTTTGCAGGGGGAGGATTCTCTCCAACATAGAGAAGGATACTGCACAATACAATATGGACAGGGAGATATTCTGGGCATCTGGTGCCGCTTTTATGATAAGATCATCTCTGTTTCACTCTCTCAAAGGCTTTGACGATACATATTTTGCACATATGGAGGAGATAGATCTCTGCTGGAGGGCAAAACTTAACGGATGGCAAGTGTGGGCATATCCGGACTCTGTGGTATATCACGTAGGTGGAGGCACCCTCCCGAATGACTCTCCGGTTAAGCTCTACTATAACTACAGAAACAACCTCTTAATGCTCTACAAGAACCTGCCGGGCAACAGGTTGCATCTGACCCTCATTATAAGAATGCTCCTAGACGGGGCATCTGCAATACTCTATCTGCTTCAGGGGAAAAGAGAGCTGTTTAAATCTGTAATGAGAGCTCACGACAAATTCCTGGAGATGAGAAAAGAGATTGTGAGAGATGAGCACCTGAACAACACAAAAATCTCATCTGTATACAACGGGAGCATAGTCATTGCTTTTTTCCTGTCACTAATGAAGCTCAAATTCATCAATATCGGTGCGAATATCAAGTAACCGAAATCTCAAAATAAATAGGCAAATTCTATGAAGACAAAGTATTTTTTCCTGGGAATAGTTTCATTATTTCTTTTTTCCTGTGATGGTATCTTCGGCGATCGTAAGATCTGGGATATAAGCCCGGTTGTGTATATTGTTCAGGTTGTAAATTCGAATGGGGTAGATCTGCTTAATCCGGACAACCCGAATTCAATTGCCGCAAGCGGGATTAAAGTTCAATATAACGGGAAAGAGTATGAGTGCATCAAAGATCAATCTGCCATAATCACCAAAGCCTATATGCCCCAATTTTATGGACTGAAAGTTGCTAAAAATCCGTATGTTACAAACGGAACAGTTATACTGACATTCGGAGAGCTGGATGGTGCGAAAAGCTACTCCAATGAAGAGATAACCATATTTTGGGGAGATGGGTCTTCGGATAAGGTGAAATTCAACAGAAAGTTCAGATGGAAAATTAACGGCGATCCGGATATCAGCGAAGAGTGGTTTTTAAATGGGAATAAAGTAGCAGGCCAAGCGATAAGGGTTGTTAAATAATTAATAACAATAAAGTTATTACCAAGTAATTGGGGATTACTACGGTAGCTTTAGTTCGTCTGGTCAACAAATGCAAACCTTCGAAACTTTATTCTATTTAGGGCAATTGGCAGCCTTCATCTTCGGGGTCAGTATACGACCCTTTTAAACATATTTTTTTCAATTTCACTAATAACTAAAATCTTATGAGAAGTTTCCGATTTAAAATTTTCTTTTTACTAATCATAGTATTTTTTCTTCAAAGCTCTGGATATAGTCAGGAAAAACCGACTAAATTTACTTCAAACAATTCATTATCTGCAGGATTGTTTATCGGTAAATATACTTTTGGAGGAGAGTTATCTTTTGGATATGGAAAAATGTACAAAGATGCCTTTAATCTGGGAGTTAGCTTTGGTATTGGTTATAAGCAATTTTCAGCTTATGGAGGACAAGGGAAAAATCTTTATTTTCCGCTTTATGCAAATGTTGGATATTATATCTCCATAAATGAATTTGTAGATTTGATTACAAAAATCGAATGTGGTTATGCTTTTTATTCAGGAACTGATAACACAACATTGCATTTAATACCACAACTTGGACTAAGATTTAATAAAGCTAAGAGTATTAAACCATATTTTGTTATTGGATATAGATCTGATGTAGAAGAGTATTCAAGTATTTTACTGAGATTTGGAATTAGTTTCTGACTTACCATTGATCGATAGATAAAGGAACTATAATCTACAACATCTCCAGTACACGCTCAAGACGGGTGCCGCGGGAGCCTTTTATAAGGATTGTTGTATTGAGCGGGGTCTCTCTCTCAAGGTGGGCGCGGAGTTCATAGGAGTCTTTGAAGAATAGGGCTTTGCTGGTGAAGTAGTTGTCACAGGCAGCAGCTTGGGCAAATTCGTTGCCCACAAAAAAGAGCAGCCCGGGATTGATCTCTTTTATGTATTCCAGTATACCTTTGTGCTCTTTTTGTGAATCCTCTCCAAGTTCCAGCATATCACCAATAATGAGACCGGTATTTTCGCATCTCATCGCCCTGAAATTTTCGAGGGATGCTCTCATACTGGTAGGGTTTGCGTTGTATGCATCTACAATGAGAGTGTTATATTTACCCTTTATCAGCTGACTTCTGTTGTTTGAGGGGGTGTAGCTCTCTATTGCCTGTGCAGATAGTTCGGGATCTGTTCCCATAAACTCTCCTACTGCCAAAGCAGCAAGGATATTATCTGCATTGTATCCTCCAATAAGTTTTGTTTTAATCTCTCTTGAGGAGTCCAGGACCATCTTTAGATACGGGTTCTCTGCGGTCGGCTCACAAATAGTGACCCTTTGCTCAGATACTCCGTATGGAATAGCCATAAGCCTTACTCTGCTTGCAACCATCTCACGCAGATGAGGGTTATCGCTGTTATAGAGTGCCGTTCCGTAGCTTTTGTCCAGATAGTCGTACAGTTCACCCTTTGTTTTTTTAACCCCTTCGAAGGAGCCAAACCCAAGCAGATGAGCTTTGCCAACATTGGTTATCAGGCCGATGTTTGGCTGCGCAATTGATGCGAGCAGCTCAATCTCTCCCGGTGCACTTGCCCCCATCTCAATGACTGCCACCTGGGTACTTGTATCCATTTTTAAAATTGTGAGGGGTACACCAATGTGGTTGTTGAGGTTACCTGTGGTTGAGCTTACCTGGTACTTTGTAGAGAGAACAGAGGTGATTAACTCTTTTGTAGTGGTCTTTCCGTTTGAGCCGGTAAGTGCCACAACCGGAATTTCGAGTATACGGCGATGGTGGGCAGCCAGCATCTGGAGTGTCTCCAGCACATTATGGGTGTAGATAACTCTTGGGTCATCTGAGCCGGTATCTTCATCTACCACTGCATAAGAGGCTCCATCTTCCAGAGATTTTAGAGCAAAATCGTTACCGTTGAAATTCTCTCCTTTAAGTGCAAAGAAGATAGAGCCCTTGGCTATGATTCTACTGTCAGTTGAGACTCCTGCAGAGTTTAGATAGAGCTCATATATTTGTGAAAGTTCGTATGTTTTTGTCATTATTAGGGGAGGTTTATTGTATGCTTAATTGTATATTCCAGAGCCTTATGGCCTTACATCTATTTTCGTCCTGTAGAGCCGAAGCCACCATCGCCCCTTTCACTCTCATCCAGAGAGTCACACTCCAGCCAGGTTGCCTTTTCATATTTTGAAATTACCATCTGCGCTATTCTCTCTCCGGGGTTAAGAGAGAAGGGTTCATTAGAGAGGTTTACAAGAATGATTCTAATCTCTCCCCTGTAATCTGCATCGATGGTTCCCGGGCTATTCACAATCCCTATTCCGTGCTTAATTGCCAGCCCACTTCTTGGCCTTATCTGAGCCTCATACCCGGTTGGCAGCTGAATGTGAAGGCCCGTGGGCACCAATACCCTCTCCAGCGGAGCAACCACAATGGTCTCATCTATATTAGCCCTCAGGTCCATACCGGCTGAGTGTTGGGTGGCATACTCGGGAAGAGGGAATTTTGAGTGATTTAGAATTTTAACTTCCATAGGGAGATCTTCTCAATTTTTAGATAGGTTAATATATATACGAAGATTAAAACAGTTCGGATTGAATAATTTAAGATGACTCCCAAATCCGGCAGAAGGGCAACAACCGCGTAGAGAGCCAGCCCGGTAACGATATACCAGGCAATCCTACCCCAGCGGTATGGAATTGGATAGTGCTTGTTTCCAAGTCTTATGCTCACCAAAAGCATCACCAGATAGCTTAGCAGATGCCCCCAGGCTGCTGCGTGGTAGGAGTACAGCGGCATAAAGATTATGTTTATCGCAATGGTTACGGGCAGGCCGGCAGTTGTTATCAATATTGCGTAGTTAGTCTTACCCGATAGTTTGTACCACATAGATACATTGAAATTAATTCCCAGTATCAGATAGGAGAGCAGCATTATGGGAACGATAGATAATCCCTCCCTAAAATCTTTTCCCAGAACAATCTGAATAATATCAAGATAGAAAAGAATCCCCAAAAAGATGAGCATCCCGAATGCTGTAAAGTGCTCCATAACTTTGGCATAGAGCTCTTTTGACCCCTTATCTCCCTCCCTGGAGAAGAAGAAGGGCTCTGCAGCAAATCTAAACATCTGAATAAAGAGCATCATAAGGGTTGCAATCTTGATTCCGGCCTGGAAGACCCCAAGATCTGCCTCCCAGACATTACCATCTGGACTAAAAAAGCGGAAAAGAGGGCGATCTATAAAGTCGTTTAGGATTCCCGGAAGGCCGGCCACCATTATTGGCAGTGAGTAGAGCATCATCTCTCTCCACAATTTTGGGGAGAAAGAGAGTTTAATCTTTAGCAGATCGGGGATAAAGACAATTACGGATACTACTGCACTAAGGAAAATTGCAAAGAGTATATATGTGAAGTCTGGAGTTGACGATATTAAAGATGTGAGAAATGAGCCCGGGTTTTTAGCCAGATATGCCGGAACTGCAAAGAAAAGCAGAAGGTTGAATGTTGTTTCGGAGAAGATCTTTATGCTTTTGAAAACAGCAAACTTTACCGGCCTGTTCTCAAAGCGCAGTTTTGCGAAGAGAATGGAGGTGACGGAGTCCATTGCCAGAATTGCTGCAACATATACAATTATAAACTTATAGCTATCATAACCAAGCCATTGGGAGATACTGCCGGAGTAGATTACCATCAACAGAAGAAATCCCAGAGATAGCACTCCGGTTGTTATGAGTGCGTTTGAGAAGACCTTGCCCGCCTCCTTGGTTTTGTTGGCAAAACGAAAACAACCTGTCTCCAAACCCAGGGTGAGCACAACCTGCAAGATGGCTATATAGGCCAAAAACTCAGTTGCAATTCCATAATTCTCTCTGGTGAGGGAGTATGTGTAGATAGGGACAAATACAAA
>JAUYTH010000107.1 GCA_030695165.1 Bacteroidales bacterium | reverse complement strand
CTATTTATACTCATTATACTACTTTTTACATCTTGTAGTAAAATGTTTGATATAAACCCTCCTACTGAATTAAAAGAGGAGGAGATCTTTTCAAAAGAGATAGGATTTTACCACGCTCTAATGGGAATCTATATAAAATCGACAGATCCCGATCTTTACGGAAGAACTTTAGGATATTCATTTATTGATGTCATTTCCAATATGTATACTGTTTCACCGGCTTCATCCTTTATAAACGTTCAAAATTTAGATTATGAAAATGTTAGCGTAAAATCAACAGTAGACAAAATATGGGATAAATCATTTTACCTTATTGCTAACTGTAATAATATTTTGAAGAATTTAGAGGGTAAAGAGTCGCTCTTTTCAAACGAATATTCAAGCAATTACGATGTCCTTAAAGCAGAGCTATTGGCTTTCAGGGCGTTTTACCATTTTGATCTATTGAGATTATTCGGGCCTATGCCAAGCATAGGAATGGATCAAACGAGCATTCCCTATGTAGATAAAGTAAGTATTACTCCTTTTCCAAAATTGAAAATGGGTGAATTTCTTGACAAAGTAATCTCCGATCTAAAAGAGGCTCACGAACTGCTAAAAATAAATGACCCATTGTTTTCCCCTTCACCTACTGATTACTCCGGATCCTCTATCTTTTATTATATATCATCTGATAATGGATTTCGTCGAGATAGAATTTTTAAATTGAATTATTTCGTAGTAACCGGACTACTCTCCAGAGCATATTTATACAAAGGAGATAAGACAAACGCATATAAATATGCCAAAATAGTTGAACAGAGTGACTTTAGAATATACTCAACAATAAATACATATCACTATTTAAATGATATCCTGGGCAGTTTATGGCTAGCAGTTGCAACTAACAAGTCATATACCGATGCAGTCTTCTCGGATGGTGCCGAAACTAACAAACTGATCATTGATGCTGATTCAAGACTTAAACTATACGAATCGCAATTATATCAGACAATCGACGTTCGAAGCATTAAAAACTTCGGGAATAAAGACAATAATATTGAGATTTATCCGCTTAAGTACTATAATACATCATACAGCTATCCGTTTATTAAAAGAGCCGAAATTGACTTGATACTCGCAGAGACAGCTGCCGAAAATGGAGATGATCCATACTATTATCTGAACAAGCTCCGGGGTGCAAGAGGACTTGAACAATTCCCACTATCTCAGGTGAACTCAAACCTTGAAGAAGAGATAACCAAGGAGTATCGTAAAGAGTTTATATCAGAAGGGCAACTTTTCTACTATTATAAAAGAAAAGGATTTACCAATTATACAGGTATAAATGGCCGTATTATAACAGGAATGGGTCCTTCTAAGTATGTTCTCCCAATACCAGATGAAGAATTAACTTATGGAAATTATTAATAACACTTAAAAAGTATGAAAAACATTTTATATATATTTATTATTCTGATAGTTGGATCGTGTTCAAAATCCGATCCTCTTGGTTATATTGAGGCAAAACCCTCTATTTACTTCGATTTAGATGAATCAACATATACGAATTCAATATCTATGTCATTCTCAACAACTCTGGACTCTTATATTATTGTGAATATACCCGTTAAGTGCACCGGGATTGCCTCAGATACCGACCGGAAATTCAAGATATCTGTTTTAAACGAAGAGTCCACAACAACCAGTGGAATTGATTTTGAACCAATCTCGTCTGAATATATCTTCCCAAAAAATTCATATAATGCAGTAGTTCCAATAACGCTTAAAAAGACACCTGTTCTTGATAGTGTTACGTTAAAGCTTACAATAAAACTTGAGCAAAATGAAGATTTTAGTAGTGGAGAGAAATTAAGACAAAAGGCATCTGTAAAATTTTCTAATGAGATTGTTAAACCTGTTATTTGGGATAAATATAACTGGTATTTAAAAGCGTGGAGCAAAGTTAAGTATATTCTAATTTTACAACTGACAAACCGATCAACCTTTCCTACTCAGGCAGAGTGGAATGCGAACTATCAATATTGGCAAATAGTTGTCCCAAGAGCCCTGTCGGGATACCTTTTTGATAACTATCCGGTATATGACGAAAATGGAAATATTATTCAACCTTGGTAATTAGATTTATGATGAAAAAGTTTTTAATATATATAATAGTACCAATTTTACTTTCATCTTGTATGAAAGAGTTAGGAAGCTATGATTATAAAGAAGTTAATGAAATTAAGATTGATAGTGTAAAAACAATTTATAACGCTCTGCAATACGCCACTCTCAATATTGTTCCTCAGATTTCTCAAACCAGAGAGAATAATGAGTCAAATCTTAGTTTTTTATGGCTCTGCACAGTAAATACAGAGGTAGATACTTTGAGTAAAGAGAGAAATCTCAACAAAGAGATTATTTATGCTCCCGGGACTTATAGCTGTACTTATTATGTAATTGATAATAATACAGGGATTTTCTCTTTAGCAAAATTTCAAATGAATCTGCAAAGTTCATTAGGTGAAGGGTTATTAGTCCTTAGCAATAAAGATGGTAATGCAAAGCTTTCATATATTCACGGAAATGGTACAATAATTCAATATCCCGATTATTTAGGAAAGAGTGGTGTTGGTGTAAATTATCACCCAAAATCTAGTTATTCTCCGGATTATGTAAGCGTTATGTGTAACGATGCAAATGGTGGAGTTATACTTGATCCCGCATCGTTGACTAAAAGATTTGACTTTTCAAACTTTTTCTATATACCTCCTAAAACAATTAACCCCCAATCATACGCACGTTCTCAAGACTATTATAAATCTTTGCCGAATTATGGAAGTATTTATAATTCGACTTTATATTCTGAGTACATATGTAATGATAATAAAATACATATGAGATATGCACACGGTGCAGGATTAAAAATGGATGCTGCAATGGTGCCATCTGATGATAAAGGATATTTTGCATCACCTCATATATTGGGATCAAATTACGGCCCGACTTGTATGATATTTGATGAAAAAAACAGTCGTTTCCTTGAGACAAAAAATACGAATAGCATAAAATTGTCCCCTATAACCATAAGGACTACAACAATCAGGAAGCCGTTCGATCCCGATAATCTTGGTGCAAATATGAAAATGATTTTTAGTGATTTTGGACCTAGTCTTAGTGGGAATGCAAAGATTTATATGATTTTTGATAGTTTAGGACAAAAACAATTTCTGGAAGCAATCCATTATTACGGAAATTTTACCCCTGCAAAAAGATTCAAACTAGATTTTCCTATTACCTCAAAAACTAAGTTTGGAGTAAGTTATGTTACACCTTGTTTCTATTACTCCGACAATAACAAAATTCATAACTTTGACGTAGAGGTTCGGTCATCTCTATTGAGATATTCGCTCCCAGAAAATGAAGAGATTACCTGTATGAAATCTGAATATTATTCTCCAAAGAATGATAAGAACCAGTATTACTTTGACCATCTCAGATTATATGTTGGTACTAAAGGTCCTGCCGTAAACGGAAATGTTGGCAGTGTCTATATTTTAAGAATAAATGCCGACAACACTCTTACTCTAATATCGTCGTATAAAAACATTGCAGCAGAGATTGTCTCTTTTGCCTGGAAGAAATAACAATTCTGTACAAAATACATCTGAAATCTCAATAAAATGAGATTTCAGATGTTTTAATATAACTGTCAATTGCAAATTTGTTATTCAAAAATTAAGATCTAAAAATGAAAAAACTCCTATTAGTGACCCTATGTTTTATATCCTTGGTAGCAAATGCACAAGAGTCCATCCCGAAAGGTATTACTATCTCTAAGGAGTCATTGTCGGAATTGGCCAATATGTCCAACGAAATAATGAAGTTATTACTTTTTCCGGATAAGAGAGAGGAGGCTCTAAAGAGACAAGCAACACTTATTGAAAAGTACAAAGAGCATCAATTTACCCTTGAAGATTTTGATAATTTGCAATTTACAAGTGCCAAAGATTTTAACTACAGCAAAACATTACGTTTGCTATTCTATCCCTCGTTAGACAGAATATCAAAAGAGAGATCGGTTAACGGAGCCAGAGCAGCCTATTTGAAAATGAGTTATTATCCATATGATGAATCAAAGAATGGGAGATATGATAATGAAATTAAAAGGGTAAATCTATTTGAAGAGTGTATCAACCACGCGGCCTTTGCTGAGTTGGTTTCCGGTGACAACAAGTTTGCAGGTTCAATATTTTCAGTTTTTCAAATTTTGAATACCAATGCAATAAAGCAGACACATCTGCTTGACGGCATCTATTCTGCGTTAAAATTAAATAGAAGTTTCGATGTGTCCATAGGTGCTGCAAGTGTTTTCAATGTAATATCATCCAATAATTTAGGGTTAGCTAAAGATAGCGTGGAGGCATTCAGGAAACTTATAAGTACTAAAACAAAAGAGGCAATCGACTCAATTGAAACATATCCCGAAAAATATGCTGCAAATGGAAGGTTAGTTAATAAAATAAAGAGTTCATATGAATTTCTTAACAGTAGCTTTGCAAAAGGGGAGTTCTTAAACAACCCTGCTCCGGAGATTGAATTTATTTGGTGCAGTAACCCACATATCAAGAGACTGTCAGATACTAAGGGAAAGGTTACCATAATAGATTTTTGGGCAACCTGGTGTGGTCCTTGCGTGAGAAGCTTTGGCAATATCAGGGAGTTACAAGAGAGATATAAGGATTATCAGGTATCAATAATAGGAGTAACAAGTATTCAGGGTAGCCATACCGACAGAAAAAACAATATAAAAATTGATACAAAAGGTGATCCAGATAAAGAGATTTCAT
>JAUYTH010000100.1 GCA_030695165.1 Bacteroidales bacterium | reverse complement strand
CTCCTTTAAAATCCTCTAAAGCAAGAGAGTGCATTTCGATAATCTGTAAAGCCTTATTGCCAATTCTCTCAAGTTCGTCCTTAAACTCTTTAATTACAGTTTTGAGCATATCCTTGTATGCATTCAGGGAGTCCTTATTGGTACCTGCCACTATAAGCAGATCTTTTTTAAGGCGATAAGACTCATTAAAGATCTCGTCTGAGAGACGTTTTATATCCTTTTTAAAATTCCACCCGTCTCCCCTCTCAATAGAATCTATACTCAATATTGTCAGCCACTCAAGCAGCTCTGCACTCTCCTGCTTATCAAGACTCATCACCATATTATCTATAGCCTCATTGGTGACCATCTTGTAGTCCAACTCTACACTATATGCACTGTTCTTGCCAATCTCTCTGGCAAACGCCCGCATAGTCTGTTGAAAAAACCTGTCTATTGTGCTGATAGCAAATGATGAGTAGTCGTGAAGTATCTCTACAAGACACTCTCTTGCCCTAAGGTCGGTTGCAGACTCCCGATACAAGGTTTCAATCACCCTGCGCTTCATCTCCTCGGTTGCCTTGTTGGTAAAGGTTACAGCAAGTATGTTTTTATATGCCCGCTCTTTTGTGTAGAGCAGCCTTAGATATTCACTTGTAAGTGCGTGTGTCTTTCCGGACCCTGCAGATGCCTTTATAATCTTAAGCTCTCCCATATCTATCTCCTCCCGTTAAAACATATTGATGAGTAGGGGCACCATTTACACACCTTCTCGTTTTCACTCCCGGCGAAAGGAACAGAGGGGTCGAATATCTCTTCGATTAGAGTTACAACTCCCTCTTTAAAGGATTTTATCTGCTCTCTTTTTACAAGTATCTCCCTGTTAGCCTGTTTTACAATGGAGCGTATAAAGTATGGAGCTATATTAACCTCCACTTCAGAGACAAACTCATTGTCGCTCTCCAGCATAAGGGCGTAGAACATCATCTGAAATGCCACTTTATCGGAACTATCTCCATTACCTTCGAACAGTGCATCAATACTCCTCAATTTGAGCTCTCCCTGCCCTGTCTTATAGTCTACAATACGTAGGATATCTGATTTGTCCAATCTATCAATAAAACCTTTAAGATTAACATTGTATCCCCACTTTACCGGCACAAACGTGCGCACTCTCCTCTCCGATGCCAAATATAAAAACGGTGCTTTTTTTAAATCATAGATTAGAGTCTGTAGTACATACTTCACTATTATCCTTTTAACCAATAGATTATAGCCTGTAACCTGCTTTATATTTTTGTGTTTCAAGAAACCCTCATCTACATATCTTTCAATTAGAGCTACGTTTTTGATCATACTCTCAAGAGTTGTGCTGCTAACCTGTTGTTTAAGGTAGGGATAGAACAACTTTTGCATTGTGTCGTGAAAAATAGAGCCGAACTCATTTGCCTCAACCTCCTCCGAAATCTCGCTCTCCTCCTCTACTCCTTCTACATTAGAGAAGTAGAAACTCAGCGGGCAATTTATATATTTATTTAGTGCGCTTGCAGATAGAGCACTCTTATTATCATTCACAAACCTCTCCATTAGAGACTCCATCACCTTTGGGCTCTTCTCAATTACAATTTCACCTCTTTTTGTAGAGGTAACTTTAAAGGAGACCATACTCTCCTTTACAGGCAATTTATAGTGATACTTGAGTTGAAGAATAAACCTGCTCGCCTCACCGATGTTGAGACCCTCTGTGCGGGTATCGTAAATAAGATAGACCCTCTTTGCACGATAGATGGAGCGGTAAAAGAGATAGGAGGAGATTGCATCGTCATACTCCTTCACAGGAAGAGAGAAGCCTCTTCTCAGGTTGTATGGAATAAATGAGTTTGTTGAAGATGAGGGTGGAAAGATCCCTTCATTCAACGAACAGTATATTATGTTGTCAAAGTCCAGCGAACGAGTCTCCAGCACACCCATAATCTGCAGTCCACACAGGGGCTCTCCCCTGAAAGGGATGGTAACCCCGCCAATGAGCTGCATCAGCAGCCGGCTAAAGGTTTGGGACGACATTGGAATCAGGATACCTTTTATTCTTGTTACAGTGGCGTGCAGATGGTAGATAAACTCCCGCTCAATCTTATCAATCTCCTTATGGGTACTCACTATTGAGAGAACATCCAGAATTTTGTTGCACAAAGCAGATGAAGAGTCTATATCTTCGCTCCGGGAGAATATTCTCTCAAGAAGCTCGTCACCCTCAAAGAGATCGCTGCTTGCATAGATAAGGTTCTCCTGAACTATCTTTTTGTGTATGGCCTTTGCCCTTATAGGGGAGATGAGTTTTATATAACTGTGCTTAAGTATTGGAAGTGCCCGTTTATGATAATAACCTCTGCTCTCCCCTTTAAGAGATACAACTGACTCTATAAGAGATAAAAGAGGAGTGCCACGAAGTGGGTAACCCATTGTAACATTAACATCGGTAAAGCTCTCCGGAATTGAGTGCAAAAGTGGCATCAACAACCTCTCATCCGGCAAAATAACCGCACTCTCCATCCCCCCGCCACACCGGTCGAGTATCTGCGAGACAATCTTTGTCTGAATTACAGAGGATGCAACTCCAATAATTTCAATATCGGGTGTTTGAAGGTTAAAAGCATCTATCTCCATCGAGGAGGGAAAGTTAGAAAGATTGTAACTCATAAACTGAGAAGCTCTGTTTTGAGAATCTCTAACCATCTGGGAGCAGTA
>JAUYTH010000097.1 GCA_030695165.1 Bacteroidales bacterium | reverse complement strand
ATCCTTTATATTATATTTGAAAAAAAAATGAGAAAGAGAGTTAATGCCCAACAGGCGCTTTCACTATATGAGGAGCAGGATATGAATGTTCTCTCTCTTCTTGCAACCTCAATCAGAGAGGAGATAAACGGCAAGAGGGTCTGGTACAACAGAAACTTTCACCTTGAACCAAGTAATGTTTGCATTCACAGATGCAGCTTTTGCTCTTACCGCAGAGAGAACGACTCGGACCCCGGAGCGTGGACAATGGAGCCTAATGAGATCAGAGAGTACTGCCGCACCAAGTATGAGCCAGGGATGACTGAAATTCACGTAGTTGGGAGTGTTCACCCACAAAAAGATATCTCCTACTATTATAACGTTATAGAAATTATCCGCAGCGAACTCCCTTCTGAAGTTACCATTAAAGCATTCTCTGCTGTGGAGATAGACGATATGTGCAGGAGCTCCGGAAAATCGCCCCAAGAGGTGCTTTCCGAGCTTAAAAAAAGAGGTGTCTCGGCTCTTCCCGGAGGTGGGGCAGAGATCTTTGACCCTGAGATCCGTAAATCTATCTGCCCGGATAAAGCTGATGCCGGCCGCTGGTTAGAGGTCCACAGAGCAGCCCATAAGCTCGGTCTAAGAAGTAATGCCACGATGCTTTTTGGCCACATTGAGAGCAGGGAGAACCGTATAGATCATCTTATTGCATTAAGAGATCTGCAGGACTCTTCAGGCGGTTTTGACGCATTTATCCCTCTGTTGTATAAATCTGCAAATAACCCAATGTCCCATCTTGGCGAAATTGATATAATAGAGATTCTAAAGACTTTTGCAATATCCAGAGTTGTGCTGGATAACATCCCGCATATAAAATCCTACTGGCCGATGTTGGGCCGAGAGCTTTGTCAGCTTACCCTACTCTATGGTGCCGACGATATTGACGGAACCGTGAATAACAGCACAAAGATATATAGTATGGCCGGAGCTCAGGAGAGCAGTCCCTCTATGAGTGCCCTGGATCTGGAGAGTATTGCAGCCGGTTGCGGGTACCAGGCTGCAGAGAGAGACAGCTTTTACAATGAAGTGAAAAAATAATAGTACTTTTACATCAAATTGTTCTCAAATGAAAAAGGATAACTGGATTATTAAGAATCTGATTCTGGCTGCAACAGTCACTGTTGTAATACTCATCTTAACGATTCTCTTTCTTAAACTTATAACAAGACACAATCAGGAGCTTGATGTTCCCGATTTCTCCGGTATGACTATTGCCGATGCAAAATCACTGGCAAACAGGGAGAGTCTGAGATTAGATGTTACTGACTCTGTATTTCTTCCGCGAATGGGAAGAGGTGTCATCTTCCGTCAAAATCCCACACCGGGGAGTCTGGTAAAGAAGAACCGACGAATTCTTCTTACTATAAACTCAATTCAAGCCAAAAAAGTTAGTATGCCCTCTATAATTGGGTTCTCTCTACGTCAGGCAAAGGCAGAGCTTACTGCAAAGCAGCTTAATGTTGGAAGGCTAATATATGTTAATGATATGGCTACCAATAATGTTCTCTCCCAAAGGTTGAACGGAGCTTTCATTCCGACAGGTACAATGGTGGAGACAGAGAGCGAAATAGATCTGGAACTGGGAATGAGCCAGGAGAACAATATGACATCAATTCCTTCACTGGTTGGGTTCTCTCTTATAACTGCCAGGGATATAATAATTGACAACTCCCTCAATATTGGCCATCTTATTTTTGATGAGTCTGTTAAAAACTATTCAGATACAATTTCAAGCTTTGTAATTAAGCAGAATCCGGAACCAACCGAGTCTCTTACCCATATGCTGGGCAGCAGGGTAGAGCTCGTATTAAGTATAGATAAATCTAAGATAGAGGCCCAGAAAAAGAGATAATTAAAATGCCGGAACAGAAAAATTCTAAAAAAGCAACCAAAGACCAAAATGAAAAACAGCCTGAAATTCCGAAATTTATTCCGGATTCAGAGATAGATTCAGAGATAGATATTGACCTGGAAGAGGGTATAGAGGATGAGAGTGAGGCTTCCTTTGAACACTACCGCTTTGTTTCAGATAAGGGACAGAGCTCTCTGAGGGTAGACAAATTCATCACCAACAGAATGGAGAAGACCTCCCGACACCGAGTGCAACTCGCAATAGCTGCAGGTTATGTACTTGTAAACGGGAAGGTGGTAAAGGCAAACCATATCGTAAAACCGCTAGATATAGTCACTCTGGTTTTACCCTACCAGAGAAGAGGTTTTGAGCTTAAACCGGAGAACATTCCTCTTGATATCCCATATGAGGACGAAGATCTGTTGTTGGTTAACAAACCTGCCGGGCTAGTGGTCCATCCAGGTCACGGTCACTTTTCGGGAACACTAATAAATGCTCTGGCATACCATTTGGGCATTACCCAGCCGGTAGATGCCGAAGATGAGCGGATGGGTATTCTGGTTCACAGAATAGACAAGAACACCTCAGGGCTCCTTCTGGTAGCTAAGAATGACGAGTCTCAGCTTGCACTTGCAAAACAATTTTTTGACCACACAATTCAGCGGAAATATATTGCTCTTGTGTGGGGTAACTTGAAACAGGAGTCCGGAACAATTACCGGACACGTGGGGAGAGATCCAAATGACAGGATGCGCTTCAGGGTCTTTCCGGATGGCTCAACAGGGAAACACGCAATTACACATTACAGTGTTATAGAACGTTTTGGATACACAACCCTCATTGAGTGTGTGCTTGAGACAGGGCGGACTCATCAGATAAGAGTCCATATGGACTATCTTGGTCACCCACTCTTTAACGACGATCGCTACGGGGGAGATAAGATTCTCAAGGGTACGGTGTATAACAAGTACAAGAAATTTGTCGAGAACTGCTTTGAGATGATGCCTAGGCACGCTCTCCACGCAAAAACCTTAGGTTTTGTTCATCCGAGGACAAAAGCAGATATGTTATTTGAAAATGAGATTCCTGCAGATTTCTCCGGTGTAATTGAGAAGTGGCGGACATTTTACAATAGCAGAACAGAGATGTAATTATTTCTTTTTACCGTCAATAACAGAAATCGGTCTCAGCACGGAAAATCCTCCCCAACTGCGTTGGGTCCCCTCCCTCTTCGGGAGCCAATGTTTTCCTTAGCTGACACCGATTCGCCGCGATAGCTCTGGCAGAGTTTGATGAAAGTGCCTGCTTATGAGATAGTTGTAAAATCGAGTTTTCCATTTTTGGAAAACAGCGTTTTATAACTAGAAGTATAATAATGAGTTACACCAAACACTGCCAGAGTAAGCACTCAATGCGGGCGATATTGGAGTGAGCAAATGAAAAACTATTTGCTATTCTCCCCGGCGAGGCCGAAATAGCGCATACCTGTGCATCAGTGAGGGCAAACTCAGCCGGAAGTAGCGAGCTTGCGAGCGGATGAGGATGGACTTGTCCGATGTGCACAGATATGCGCAGGCCCGCAACATAACAGAGCAGCAAATAGATCTTGTGCTGACAACTTTTGGCCGCCATTATTACAGAGCCCGATGAGAGATCATCGGGCTTTTTTTTGCATTAAACTCTGGCAAAGTCTCTAAACTCTTGGCAAGGTTAAAAATTTGTAATACTTTCGCAACTTTATTCTCAACCTAACCAGATGAAACATTTTTCGGCTACAATTATCACTCTACTTATCTTTAACACGATCTACACTCAAAATATAACTCAAAACTTTGTTAACGATACTTTAAATAACCATTCTGTGCATCCTGAGAAAACTTTACCAATACTATTAAACTCAAGGGGGACAACCGAATTATCGAGAATACCAAGATTTGATGCAAGTATAAAGACAAAGTATGAGTATGCATTAAAAACAAAAATGTCAAGGTTTTCGGTAAGAAATTCTAGAATGGGTATCTCCGGATATATTGCAGATCCTCTAAAATACAGGATTCAGGTAGAGTTGAGCAGTGAGGGAAAGTTTGAGGTGCTGGACCTTAACGGAACAATAAACATCTTTAAGGGATTTAATGTGACATTAGGTCAGACAGGACTTCCAATTTTTAACTCATATATTATCACCCCTTCACAAATGTTGTTTGCAAACAGAGCATTTATCGGGAAGTATTTCACAGGAACACGGGATATTGGGGTTCTTGCTTCATATAAATCCCGACTAAAGAGTATCCCTATAGAGATTGAGCTAGGTGTTTTTAATGGCACAACAATCAATAATCCGGAGTGGACAAACAGACCATCTTATGCAGGCAGAGTCCAGTTTGGGAGTATGACCGGGTTGAGAGCAACAGCAAAATTTTATAAAAACACTCATATTAATTCGGATGATCTTCTTTTTTTAGGAGCAGATATTAGATATTCATCCCGAAATTATAAAATTGAAGCAGAGTTTATGAACAGGCATAATGTTATTACTGAGACTAACAGATCTGCACTATATGTTCAGGGAGCATACACATTTACACCATTTAACGGAAAGATTGTGAGGAGTCTGACTCCGGCTGTAAGGTGGGATGCCATAGGTGAAAATCTAAGGATAAATAGCATTGATGCAAGCAGATTTACCTTTGGATTTGCTCTGGGTCTATCCGGCAACCCAAACGGATCTCTGGTAAGATTTGATTATGAGCATTATTTGGTAGAGAGACCAATCGCAGAGTTTAATAAATATGACGAGATGGATTCCGATAAATTCACAGTAGAGCTGCTTGTTATATTTTAAATAGATCTTTTATAGACCGGGAGACCTTTTCGGGTATAAGTACCAATCTGAACAAGGAAATTTAGTTGTATCTTTATAAGATAAACTTCACATACTCTCTTATGAAAAAAATAGCATCAAGCATAGCATCGGTGTTTATACTGACGATTTTATCACTGTTTATTAGCTCTTGTGGGGAGAATCCAGCAAAATTTATATCTGTAGATGATATGAAGAGGATAGTTATGAATCTCTCCGATGACTCCTTTATGGGCAGAAAGCCCTTTACAGAGGGAGAGAGACTATCTGTAGAGTATATTGCCCAAGAGCTTTCAGATATTGGGTTTGAACCTGCATTTGACGGGAGCTATTTTCAGGATGTACCGATGATTCAGATAACATCAAAGGTTAACGGGAGTGCTAAGATAATTGTAAAAGGAGAGGAGTTGATCCTAAATGCCCCGGACCAGATTGCAGTGAGTTCTCCACTTCCTGCAGAGAATATAGAGATTAAAAATTCAAAACTGGTTTTTTGCGGTTTTGGTATTGTTGCACCCGACTATGGCTGGGATGATTACAAAGGTATTGATGTTAAGGGCAAAACAGTTGTTGTTCTAATTAACGACCCTGGCCTCTATTCTCAGGATAAGAGTATCTTCAAGGGAAATGAGATGACCTATTACGGAAGATGGACCTACAAGTGGGAGCAGGCTGCAAAACTTGGAGCAGAGGGGATACTAATTATTCACGATGAGCTGGGAGCCGGATATGGTTTTAATGTTCCACGCAACAGTTCAATCACCTCACGTCTTTTTATAGATAACAGCGACATACAAAAAAATAGCAAGTTAACCGGATGGCTAACAGCCGAGAGTGCAACTGAGATATTTTCAAAAATGGGATACTCTTTAGAAGATCTTAGAGCGATCTCTCTTAAAGCTAGTTTTGTGCCGTTTGAAACAGATGCTGCAATCTCTGTTAATATTGAGAATCATATTGAGAAGAACAGCTCAAAAAATGTTGCAGGGATTCTACGTGGAGTGAAAACCCCGGATGAGGCAATTATAATAACCGCCCACTGGGACCATTTTGG